>SKJM01000529.1 GCA_007122045.1 Planctomycetales bacterium
ACCCCGCACGCCGACCGCAGGATGCTCGCCGGGCATTGGCCAGGGGTGCCCATGCTGCGCATATCAAGCCCATCTGGTTTGTTCTGTTTGTTCCATTTTTTCCGGCGCGGGATGCCCCCGGCTTGCCCGGGGTGAGGCTCACGTTCCTCGCTACGGCGATCCGCCGGGCCCGCTTGTGCAAACCGGCCGGCACGGTATGATATTCGGTGCGGGCAACCCGGTTGGAGTTCACGCTTTAGCGTGCGAACCAAGCACGTGCGTGACGCGGCACGCTAAAGCGTGAACTCCAACGGCCGGGCGCGGGCCCGGGCGACCGAACACATGCACGGAAGGAACCAATCCATGGCCATACCACCACTGCGAAAACCCGAGGAGTGCAAGTACGACGTCCTGGCGCTGGGCGAGGTGATGATCCGCCTCGACCCGGGCGACGAACGCATCCATACGACGCGGCATTTTCGCGCGTGGGAGGGCGGGGGCGAGTACAACGTGGCCCGCGGACTGAAACGCTGCTTCGGCAAGCGGTCGGCCGTGGCCACGGCCATCCCCGACAACCCGGTCGGCCGGCTGCTCGAAGACCTCATCTTCCAGGGCGGCGTGGCAACGGAATACATCCGGTGGGTCCCGTTCGACGGCATTGGCCGCAAGGTGCGCGTGGGGTTGAACTTCACCGAGCGGGGGTTCGGCGTGCGGGCCGCCGTGGGCTGCTCCGACCGCGGCCACAGCGCCGCGGCCCAAATCCAGAAGGGCGATTTCGACTGGGATGCCATCTTCGGCCGCGACGGCGTCCGATGGCTGCACACCGGCGGCATCTTCGCCGGGCTTTCCGACACGACCCCCGACGCCGTGCTCGAGGCGATGGCCGCCGCCAAGAAGCACGGCACCGTCGTCTCGTACGACCTGAACTACCGGCCGTCGCTATGGAAGGACATCGGCGGGCAGGAGAAGGCGCGGCAGGTCAACCGCGAGCTGGCCGCAATGGTCGACGTGATGATCGGCAACGAGGAGGACTTTTCGGCGTCGCTGGGGTTCGAAGTCGAAGGGCTCGACGAACATTGCTCCAAGCTCGACCCGCGCAACTTCAAGAAGATGATCGAAGAGGCGGTCCGGGCGTTTCCCAACTTCTCGGCCGTCGCCACCACGCTGCGCAACGCCAAGACCGCCTCGGTGAACGATTGGGGCGCCATCCTGTACTGCGACGGGGCGTTCCACGAGGCCGACCTGCGCGAGAACCTGGAAATTTACGACCGCGTCGGCGGTGGCGACAGCTTCGCCTCGGGCCTGATCTACGGGCTGATGGAAGGCAAAGGGCCGCAGGCCGCGGTCAACTACGGCGCCGCCCACGGGGCCCTGGCCATGACCACCCCCGGCGACACCACCACGGCCTCGCTGCGGGAGGTGGAGCGGGTGATGCAAGGGGGCGGCGCGCGCATCAGCCGGTAGCCGGAATGGTTCCACTCGACCAAATGCAGCCGAGCCGAGGTAGGAGGTTTGCCCTATGGCCACCCCCATTCGATCCCTTTGCGACGGCGCGCGGGGCGTTCGCGAAGGCCGCCTGGAACCGACGGCGTGGCTCGAGGACTGCCTGGACCGAATCCAAAGGCTCGACACACGGCTTCGCGCCTGGGTGACGGTCGACGAGGTCGGAGCCCGCCGCGCGGCGGAAGCCCGCACCCGGGAAGCGGCCCGCGGCGAGTTTCGCGGGCCGCTGCACGGCGTGCCGGTGGGCATCAAGGACATCATCGACGTGGCGGGCCTGCCGACCGGGGCCGGATCGCCGTTGAGAGAGGGGTGCATCGCAAGCGAGGATGCCCCGCTGGTGGCTCGGCTTCGGGCCGCGGGGGCCGTGGTGGTGGGGAAGACGGTGACGGTCGAGTTCGCCTGCTTCGATCCCTCGTCCACGCGCAACCCCTGGGACCCCCAACTTCGCCGCACCCCGGGCGGCTCGAGCAGCGGGTCGGCCGCGGCGGTGGCGGCGGGCATGTGCGCGGGGGCGGTCGGAACGCAAACCGGCGGCTCGCTGGTCCGCCCGGCAAGCTACTGTGGAATCGCCGCCCTGAAGCCCACGTTCGGCCGGGTCCCCACCGAGGGCATGGTGCCGGTCAGTTACCACCTCGACCACCCCGGCCCGATGGCCCGGTGGAGCGACGACTTGGCGTTGCTCTGGCAGGGTCTTTGCGGTGCGAAGGGTATTGCGCCATCCGGTGTGGGGGTTCCGGTAGAGTCCGGCGGACATCCCGGGCTGCTTTCGCCGCCCCGGCTGGGGTGGATCGAGCTATTCGCCGAATATGCCGACGCGACGATCCGCCAGGCGTTCCAAGCGGCGTTGGCGACGCTTGGCGAGGCGGGCGCATCGATCGTCCCGGCCGGGTTCCCCGAGCCGCTGGCGTGCATCCAGGCCTGGCATCGGCGGATCATGGCCGTCGAGGCGGCGGCCTACCACCGCGCCCCCTTCGCCGCCCACCGGGAGCAGTACGGCCCGATGATTACCGAGTTGCTCGATGAGGGGCTGGGCATTTCGGGAGTGGATTACGCCGAGGCCCTCGCCTGGCAGCGGCAATTCCGCCCGCGGGTGGCAGGGCTTCTGGCCGACTGCCACGCGCTGATCGTCCCTGCAACCGATACCACGGCGCCGCCCACCCTGGAAACCACCGGCAGCAACCTGTTTCAGGCCCCGTTCAGTTGCGCGGGCCTGCCGGTGGTTTCGCTTCCGTTGGGCTTGGCGTCCGACGGCATGCCGGCCGCCGTGCAGCTTGTCGGGCGGGCCGATTCGGAAGACGAACTGCTGGCCGTCGCCCGCTGGTGTGAACAGCAGTTCGGCTTCGGTGCACAACCCCCGGAGCCTGCGGTATAATGAAAACGACACATAACGCGAGTCGCGGCAAGCTTGTAGGATGGACATTCTTGTCCGTCATCGGCTTGGTGAACAGGAATGTTGGTCCTACGGGGCGACGGACGGGAATGTTGGTCTTACGGGGCGACGGACAGCAATGTCCATCCTACCGGGCGACGGACAGCAATGTCCATCCTACCGGGCAACGGACAGCAATGTCCATCCTGCGGGCAGACTCCGACCTACCCGATCACGCAACGTGCTGGAGATTACTGACATGCTTCGCTCCCTTCTTTCAGGTGGTATCGCAGCGTTGATCTTGCTGGGTGGGGCCGGATGGCCGGCGCCTCGGGCGGCGGCCCAGTCGGTGCTGAAACGCCTGGAGCAGGAAATCCGCCGGCGCGTGGCCGAAGACCGGCCGGCGGCGGAGGCCGAATCCCCGCCAGAGCGGAGGCCGGGTTACCTGGGCGCAGTGGTCGACGACCGCCAGGACCTCGGTCGCGGGGCGCGCGTGCTGGAGGTGCGGCCCGAGGGCCCTGCCGACGCCGCCGGCCTGCGCCAGGGCGATCTGATCACCGGCGCCGCCGGCGTGCGAGTACGGCAAACCGACGACCTGGCCGACATCCTCGCCGTGTTTCCCGCCGGGAGCCGGGTGACCCTCGACGTGCTCCGCGACGGGCGGGTGGCAAAGATCGACGTGGTGCTCGGGCAGCGCGATTCGCCGGCCGAGGAGCCGTTGCCGCCGCCCGAGGCCATCCCACCGCCGCTGCCCGACCCGCCGGCCGATCCCGTCGAGTTGCCCGACCTGCCTCCGCCGCCTGAGCCGGAAGCCCCCTCCCCCGATGCCGAGGGCGACCCCGCCGCGGAACCTCCAACCCCGGAGCCGAACGAGCTGGAGCGCTTGCGGGCTCGGATTGCCGAACTGGAACGGCGGGTCGAGCAGTTGGAGCGGGCGATTGTCGATGCGATCGAGCGGCAGTGACCTGTATAGCCCATGGACCACCGCTCCAGGCCGGGCAAGCACAAGTTGTGTACAACAACGAGGGTGGCGCGTGCCCGTGTCTTGCCCTTTCTTCGCATTACCCCGGCTTTCTCACGTTGGGCTAAATTAATGTTGTCGCCCGTTTCGTGAAGGTTTTGTCCTGAATATTCCGATTGCAGAACAGGAGACGTCTAACCCGTAAGGCAAGCGGTGCCCGCCGGACCGGTTCCCGGTCGTGGCGTCTTCGCGGGCACCGCCCGTCTATCTTGCCGGAGCAAAGGAATGCGAGTTTTCCGGTCGATCGTCTTGGCGTTTATCGCCTCTACTGTTGGGCTCGAAGGCGCCACCGCCGAGGTTCGCTATTACGAGCAGGACGGAATTACGTATCGCGAAACACGGCAGGTGGTCGAGCGTCCGGTGTATCAAACGGAAATGCGGCCTACCACGCGAACCGTCTACCGGCAGGAACAGACAACCGAAATGCGCCAGACGGATCGCACGTGGTGGTCGCCCGTCGCGGAGCATGGGTACGAGGCGGTGTGGGTGGGGCGATGGAACCCGCTCGTGCAGCCCTATCTTGCGTATCGGCCCACCACCCGCGTTCGTTGGGAAGCGCGTACCGAAACGGTCGAGCAACCAGTGACGATCAGCCGCTGGGTTCCCCAGGCGGAGACATCGGAGACGGCCGTGACGGTGCGGCGGATGGTGCCCGAGGAGATCATCAGCCGGGTGGCGGTGAGCGGTTCGGGCACAGCGGCGCCGGCTGCGGCCAGGACGGCCGGCCTGCCGCCGAGCGGCGCGTTGGCGCCGGTGCCGCGGCCGATGCCTGCAACGGGCCCGGTAGGCGGCGTTGCCCGGCTCGACAACGACCCCCCGCGGCACGGCGCGAATACGGCCTGGCGGCCTTCCACCCCCTCGACACGGTAAGCGAGCTTATCCATCAAGGCCATCCGTGTTCCGTCTGTGGAGCCGATCTGCCTGTCGGGCTGACGTCCATGTGCGGCCGCTTCGACATGCGGCCGCCGGTGCTTGTTTTGGGGTCAGGAACGGACTTGCAGCAGGTTGGAGCCACGCCTTTAGGTGGATTATCGACCCGGCTAAAGACGGGGATCCAATGGGGCCAATTGCAACTCCGTTCGTACACCCGCTTGCTTTTGATCCTCGCCGTCGTTACCGTAGGGACAGATAGAATACATCTTCCCTGGAGGCCCGTGCCATGTTGAAGGGTTGTTGCCGCGTCGTTGTTGCGTTATTGGCTGCCTTCGCCGTCCTTGGAGGCGGAGGAAACTCCACGACCCGAGGCGGAGAAGAGCCGGCTTACGGCTGGCCGGAACGGCCGGTGGAGGGGTACTTCGCCGGGCGGCCCTGGTATGATGACCTGACCGCCGCGCTGGCGTCCGACGCCGCCGCCGCCGCGGAGACGGCCAGGCGGCTCGCCCGCCGCCATGAGGGCGACCGCCTCGTACTGGAAACCGTCGCCGACTGGCTCCGGCAGGACTTCGCCCACGGCGGCGGATCGGCCGCCGCTTCGCACGTGGAAGGCTCGCTCGAAGCGCTTAGCGACAGTCACACCCCGAAAGACTCCAACGACAGGTCCATCCCGCGGTTCACCTGGTGGGCACGCAAGGGGAGCCGGGAATGGGTGCAGTACAACTTCCCGGAGCCGCGGCAGGTTTCCGGTGTGGAGGTCTACTGGTTCGACGACCGGCCCCGGGGCGGCTGCCGCGTGCCGCATTCCTGGGAGGTGCTGTACCGCGACGGGCGGCAGTGGAAGCCGGTCGAAGGCGCCGGGGCGTACGGCGTCGAGCGCGACCGGTACAACAAGGTAACGTTTGAGCCGGTGGAAACCAGCGGCCTCCGCCTGGCGGTCGGCCTCCAGGAGAATTACTCCAGCGGCGTGTTGTCTTGGAAAGTGCTGCCGGAGCATCTTTCCGCCAAGGCGCCGGTGCCGGGGCTCGCGCTGCGCCGGCGAATCGAACCGATGGTCGATTCCCTCGGCGGCGCCCCGCACTTGCGGCGCAGCCTCCGGGACCGCATCGACACCCTGGCCGCGCGCGGCGAGGCGGCCACCGGGCAGCAGTGGGCCGAATTGTACCTCGACGCCGCCGCGCTGCGCCGCGCGG
>SKJM01000308.1 GCA_007122045.1 Planctomycetales bacterium
GGAACCGGTTCCGCGCCGGTTGGGGGGATCCGTGCCTCACCGAGCCCGAACCGGACGGCGAAACGGCCCGTCCCTGAGCGGCTTCCCAAGCGCCGTCGCCCCGACGAACAAGCCCGAAACATGGGACAAGGCGTTGTCACGACGGACGCAAACCCACTCAAGCCCCTCTAACAGGGCAGCCACTATATGGGCTGAGAGGTAGGGTGGTGACAAGCAAGCCAAGACCGTGGTGGGACTTCGGTCGCTCGCCCGGGCCTGCTTCAAGCGGACGGCGTGCAAACCAGCCAGACGTGGCTTGCGCAGTCCCACCAACGACTTACGCGACCTTGTCCCACCCTACATGAATAATCCGGGCTAACAGGGGGTGCGTTGCAGAAGACGGATCCAACAGAGTTTCTCTGTTCGCTCCTGTTTGCTCCTGTTCGCCCCATTCGTTTCTGCCTTGAATTGGCGGGCCGTGGCTTTTCGCGAAAAAAAACGCTTCAGGCTCTTGACTCCGGGAGGGCCGGCTTGCCAGAATGAGGGCTGCTTCGGTTCCCGCCTGAATGCCAAGCCCGGTGCCTCCCGGCATCGGAACCCGAAACAAACCCCTGCGAGCCCTCGAGCCGCCGCGACCGGACGGCGCCGGTCGGTCATTGCTGGGGAGCGCGAAAGGAGTGGCGCGGGGGGCCACACCCTCCCAGGACCCGCAACCCTACCTTCCAGGAGAAAGCCATGAATTCCCCAACGCCCACCGCGCTCGACGAGGTCCAGGTGGTCGGACGTCTGGAAAACCTCCGAAAGATCCTCCAAGACGAGTCGTACGCCGAGCACCGCCGCAAGCCGCTGGCCTACTGGGCCCTGCCGACCGACCGCCGGCTGCCGCTGGCCTTCCTGGGGCGGACGCTGGACGACCTGTTGGCGGCGCCCTTCGAGCAGCTTGCCGCCACGCCGGGCATCGGGCAGAAGAAGCTGGGCTCGTTCGTCATGCTGCTCGCCCGGGCCGCCAACACCGACCCGTCGGAAATCCTCCCCGAGGAAACGTTCGTTCGCGACCTTGCCGCGTGGGCGCAGCAGTCGAAGGCATCCAGGGCGTCTTCCGACGGCAATGACGGCTTCGACCCCTCGGGCGTCTCGGAGGTGGTGTGGTCGCAGTGGCGGGCGAGCGTGGTGAAGCACGGGTTGGGCGACGAGCCGCTGGGGCGGTTCGCGCCGAGTTTGCAGCAGATGACGCGGGTGATCTGGAACACGCCGCTGGGGGCCTACGTCGACCGCACCCTGGCCGACATGCGGAGCATGAAGACGCACGGCGAGAAGCGTATTCGGGCGATCCTGGAAGTGTTTCACAGCGTGTACACGCTGGTGGCCGGCATGGGCGTGCAGGAGCACCTGGTGGTGCGGATTGTGCCCAAACGGATCGACCGGGTCGAGCAGTGGGTGGGACAGGTGCTGCAGCAGGCGGGAATGCCCACCACCGACGAATTGACCGAGCATTTTGTCACCCCGCTCTTGAACCAAGTGCAGACCGACGTGAACCGGCAGATTGCGGCGCTGGCCGAAAGCCGGCTGGGCATCGGCGCCCCGATGACCAGCGTGCGCCAGGCGGCCCGCGCGATGGGGCTGACGCGGGCGCGGGTGTATCAACTGCTCAACGAGATCAACGACGTCATGCAGGTGCGTTGGCCGATGGGGCGTCACCAGGTGTACGAGCTTCGCGAAAAGCTGCACGCCGAGGCGGCGCAACTGCGCCAACCACCGGATCTGCGGCAATTCCTCGCGGCGGTGGAGTTGTTTTACCCGGGCGCCCGGCGCGGGGCGGCGGGTCCGCTGGAACCGGCCCTTGAGCGGCCGGCCCCCGCCGAGCCGCGCGAGGCGATGGCCGTTTCCGGTTGACCGGCCGCCGCAGACCGTTCAACGAGCGAATTGCCGTCCGCTGCTCACGCAAAGCGTGCATCCCCGTGCCCCGGAGTCTGCAATGCCCAATGCCGTGCGTTACCTTGTATTCGACGTCGAGAGCGCCGCCGACGCCCCGCTGGTGGCCAGGCTCCGCTACGCGGGGCAGCAGCTCGACCCGGCCGAGGCGGTTCGCCGCTACCGGGCGGAACTGATGGAGAAGCACCAGAGCGACTTCATCCCCTATACGTTCCAGGCCCCGGTGGCCATTGCCGTGGGCAAAGTGGCCGGCGACATGCGGCTGCAAGACGTGGTCGTCCTCGACGAGCCCCGGTTCCGCCCGCACGTGATGACCGACCACTTCTGGCGCGGGTGGGAGGCCTACCGCCGCCCGACGCTGGTGAGCTTCAACGGCCGCGGGTTCGACCTGCCGCTTCTGGAGTTGGCCGCGTTTCGCTTCGGGCTGAGCCTGCCCGGCTGGTTCCAGGCGGCCGGCAAGACTTTCGAGCAGCCCCGCAGCCGCTACAACGTGCAGTCGCACATCGACCTGTGCGAGCTGCTGACGAACTTCGGCGCCACGCGGTTCACCGGGGGGCTGAACCTGGCGGCGAACATCCTTGGCAAGCCGGGCAAGATGGACGTCCAGGGCGACATGGTGCAAGACATGGTCGACGCCGGCAAGCTGCCCGAAGTGAACGACTACTGCCGCTGCGACGTGCTCGACACCTACTTCGTCTTCCTCCGCACCCGCGTGATGCTCGGCCAGCTTACCCTCGAGACCGAGCAGAAGATCATCGCCGAGACCAAGGCATGGCTGGAGCGGAAGGCCGGCGAGGTAGCCGCCTATCGCCTCTACCTCGACCGCTGGGGCGACTGGCCCAACCCGTGGACGGCGGGCGACTAACCCAGTTTCCTTCTGGGAAACCGTTCCCAGGGGACTGTCCCAATTTTCGCGGCAGATCGGGGAATATGCCCAATGCGTCAACCGCTCCAGCCGCGAAAATGGGACTGTCCCCTTCGTATGCAGCAGAGAAAACAGCCTGCGCCACCGGCCCGTGAACGCTTACCCTTCTGGACATCGCCGCACGCCGAAGTATAATGGGGCTTTTGTGGGCGCACGGGCTACTGTCCGGCCCGGGCTTGGGAGGCGGCGGCTTGCTTCTAAGTCCTTTGCCGGCAAGGCGTTGCGTTCACTGATGGGTATTGATTGAATGGGAAACACCGACACCGGCCGGGTTCGGTGTTCCCGGGTCCTGCGCGAAAAGGAGCGACGACAATGTGTGCAAAGCGGATCCTGCTGGAGGAAAACGACATCCCGAAGGCATGGTATAACCTGGCGGCCGACCTGCCGAAACCGGTCCCTCCACCGCGGCATCCGCAAACGCACGAGCCGGTTCCGCCCGAAGCCCTGGCGCCGATCTTCGCCAAGGCCCTGATCGAGCAGGAAATGAGCCAAGAGCGCTGGATTGAGATTCCCGAACCGATCCGCCGGATCCTGGCCATCTGGCGGCCGGCGCCGCTGGTTCGGGCGGAGAATCTCGAGCGGGCGCTCCGCACGCCGGCCCGCATCTACTTCAAGGACGAGAGCCACAGCCCCCCCGGCAGCCACAAGCCCAACACGGCCATCGCGCAGGCGTACTATAACAAGGTGGAGGGCATCAACCGGCTGAGCACGGAGACGGGGGCGGGGCAGTGGGGCAGCGCGCTGGCCTTCGCGTGCGCGCAGCTCGACATGGAGTGCAAGGTGTACATGGTGAAGGTCAGTTACCACCAGAAACCCTATCGCCGTTCGATGATGCACGCCTGGGGCGCCGAGGTCGTGCCCAGCCCCTCCGAAGAAACCGAGGCCGGACGCCAGATCCTCGCCCACGACCCCGACTGTCCCGGCGCGCTGGGCATCGCCATCAGCGAGGCCGTCGAAGCCGCCGTGCGGCGCGACGATACGAAGTACACCCTCGGCAGCGTGCTCAACCACGTGATGCTGCACCAGTCGGTCATCGGGCTGGAGGCCGAGAAGCAGTTCGAGATGGCCGAGGACTTCCCCGACGTGGTCATCGGCTGCGTAGGCGGGGGCAGCAACTTCGCCGGCCTGGCCTTCCCCTTCCTGCGCCACAAGACCGCCGGACGCGACATCCGCTTCATCGCCTGCGAGCCTCGGAGCTGCCCCACCATGAGCCGCGGCCAGTACCGCTACGACTTCGGCGATACCACCATGCTCACCCCCCTGCTGAAGATGTTCACCCTCGGCCACAGCTTCGTGCCGCCGGGCATTCACGCCGGCGGGCTGCGATACCACGGCATGGCGCCCATGGTGAGCCTCAGCGCCGAGTTGGGGCTCATCGAGGCCGTCGCCTTCCACCAACTCGAATGCTTCGAGGCCGCCATCCTGTTCGCCAAGACCGAAGGCATCATTCCCGCCCCGGAAACCTCGCACGCCGTTCGCTGCGCCGTGGCCGAGGCCGAGCGCTGCCGCGAGACGGGCGAGGAAAAGTGCATTGTGTTCAACTTTTCGGGCCACGGCATCTGCGACCTCGGCGCGTACGACCGCTACTTCAGCGGCGAACTGGAGGATTACGCCTACCCCCAGGAGAAAATCGAAGCCGCCATCGCCGAACTGCCGGCGGTCGAGGGATAGGCCGCGCGGGGACCGGCCTTTTTTGGAGTGCGGAGGCTTGACGCCGCTTTCGTTTTGCGTGAGCTTTGGCGTTTTGCACGGTGGCTGTTGGCGGCGCGGACAGAGGGAAAGGCATAGCCAAAGCGGCGTCAAGCCGCCGCACTCCAAGAACACGCCCCGCGCGTGAAACATCGCCCGCCCATTGGGAATCGCCCCTATGAAAGACATGGACAAACGGCGCCGCGTGATGGCCCGCTCGATGCAGTTGGGCCACTGCATCTGCGACCCGAAAAAGTCGTGCCCGTGCGACGTCTTCCGAGAGCAGGACCTCTGCCCCTGCGCCGGCGAAAGGCCCGAGCCGCCCCTCCGCCCGGTGCGGCTGACCGACCTGGTGGACCGCCCCGGCTGCGCGTCGAAGATCGACGCCGACTCGCTGCGCCGCGTCCTGGCGGGGCTGCCCGCCCTCGACGACCCGCGCGTGCTGATCGGCATGCCCGCCGCCGACGACGCCGGCGTGTACCTGCTCCACGAGCGCGAGGCGCTGGTGCAGACGGTCGACGTCTTCGCCCCCTCGGTCGACGATCCCTACACCTTCGGGCAGATTGCCGCGGCTAATTCCCTCAGCGACGTGTACGCCATGGGCGGCCGGCCCATCACGGCCCTGTCGATCGTGGGGTTCCCCGTCGGCGACGTGCCCGGCGACGTGCTCCACGAAATCCTCCGCGGCGGCATCGACAAGATGAACGAGGCCGGCGTGGCGGTGATCGGCGGCCACAGCATCAACGACCGCGAAATCAAGGCCGGATTCGCCGTCACCGGCCTGATCGACCCCGAACGCGTCGTGTCGAACGCCGGTCTGAAGCCGGGCGACCGCCTCGTGCTGACCAAGCCGCTGGGCACGGGCGTGCTGGCGTTTGCGGGCCAGATCGGCCGCGCCCCGCCCGGCGCGCTCGACGCGGCCGCCCACAGCATGGCGCGGCTCAACCGCGACGCCGCCCGGCTGATGGTCGAGTGCGGCGCACACGCCTGTACCGACGTGACCGGCTTCGGGCTGGTGGGGCACCTGGCCGCGATGGCCGCGGGCAGCGCGGTCGACGTGCAAATCGAGTGGGACCACCTGCCCCTGCTGCCCGGTGTGCTCCAGTGCCTCGCCGACGGCATCGTGCCCGGGGCCGTCGAGCGCAACCGGGAAGCATCGGGGGGAAGCCTCGCGACCGGCGAGGGGGTCGACCGGGCCATGGCCGACCTGTGCTTCGACCCGCAGACCTCGGGCGGGCTGCTCATCGCGGTTGCCGAAAAAAATCTGGCCCCTCTACTGGACAAGCTGCACGCGGCCGGCGACCCCCACGCCGCCTGCATCGGCGAGGTCGGCGGTCTCGGCACCGGCCGGGTGCTACTCTGCTCGAAAGGCCGGCGCCCTCTTCCATCCCCTCGCCCGATGCGTCATAA
>SKJM01000241.1 GCA_007122045.1 Planctomycetales bacterium
AGCCCAGTTCGCCGTAGCCGAGGTCGTCGGCGAGAATGTAGATGATGTTCGGCCTGGGGGCGTCTTCCGCAGCCGGCGCCGGACGGCCGAAGGCGAGAGCCGAGATGCTCAAGGCAAGCAACAACTGTTTTGGCATGTGCAGGTTCCTCGCTCAGTCCGACTGCAACTCGAAAGGCAACTCCTCCTGCCCCCGGTCGGCCGAGAACGTCACTTCCAGTTCGCTGGATTCATTGTACCGTGCCGGGATGATCTGCTGGCGAACCTCCGTCAGTTGGCCGGGGAAGTCGTCGTCGGGGATCATCTCGCCGGTGTCGCGGAAAGACCGAATTTCGGCGCGGTACTCGCCCGGGCTGGGGCCGTCGCTTCGCGCGATGGAAAACCGCCCGTTCTCGATTTGCGTGCCGGCCGAGGGACCCTCGCCTTTCGGGAGGAACAGGATAGCGCCGCTTTCGAGCGGCTGCCCGTCGAGCGTCACGGTGCCGGACACGCCGACGCGGTCGACGTCGGACCCGCCGCAGCCGGGCAGGACCGCGACGGCGAGCAACCCGGTGGCGAAAGCGGCGAATACGCGATGCCGGTGGAATGTCATGAATTGCATCCTTTTGGTTTTCGAAGGAGGGCGAGGGGATCTATGCCCCATCCCGTCAGGGGCGCCCGGGCGGGGGGGTCAATTCCATGGCGGCTGGACGGGCTCGGCGCCGGCCTGGCTGCTCAGCGCCTGCCACACGTCGAGCTGGATCGACTCGCTGGCGAAGTGGACCGACCCGTCGCACATCAGAACCTGCACGCCGCCGGGGTGGCGGCTGCGCGAAGCCATGTAGTCCTGGTGGACGTTGCCGCCGCTGTGCGTGCAAGGCAAGCCCATTTCGGGACGGTCGGCGCAGCGGGCCATGTCGGGCGCGGACGTGTTGGGCGTCAGCTTCGTGCTCACCTGGTAGCAGGAACTGTCGTCGTTCCAAATGCGCCCGCGACGGTCGATCGGGTCGCCCTGGTCCGAGGGCGATTGCAGCATTTCGGCCATGGCCAGCGTGTTCGAGGTGCCGTCGCGAATGTCGGCGATGCGCGCCCCGTACTCGAGGAAGAACGGCGACCGCTTGACCTGATCCATGTAGGTGTTTTGCCCCCAGATCAAGGCATAGTTGCCCTTGTATTCCTGGAAGACGTCGCTGGCGTGCCACATCCGCCTGGAGGTGTCGCTCGGACAATGCCAAACCGTGAGGTATTCGCCCACCGCCTTGGGCTGGCTCATCCACGACTTGGAGAAGTCATACAGGTCGTATCGGGTCGTCTGTTCCAAGTACGGTAGAATGAACACGACGAACGGCGTGCGGATGTTACCCGCCTTGCTGCCGGTGACCGGATCGGCGCCGATGGCCCCCGGCGGGAAGCTGCCGTGGGCCGCGTGGTAGTTGTGCATCGCCAGCCCAAGCTGCTTCATGTTGTTGGCGCATTGCAACCTTCGCGCCGCCTCGCGCGCCGCCTGCACCGCCGGCAAGAGCAGGGCGATGAGAATGCCAATGATCGCGATGACCACCAGAAGCTCGACGAGGGTAAAAGCCGATCTTGGATCTTGGATTTTGGATTTCGGATTGTCGGTAAACATCGGTTGCTCCATGCCCGCGATTCGCCTCGACATGCGTGTTGCGGCGGAACCCGTGGCGGCACGCGCTTTTGTTTGGCCGAACGGCAACGCCCTGGAATATGCCTTCGGAGCAACGAACGGCACACGGCGTGTGCCTACTACATTGCCCGCCGGCACGTACGCACGGCGGGCGGCCGCCCCGCTCACTCCCCACTCCTCTACACTCCCTCCTTCTTCCGCCGTCGCACCAGCAGTCCGCACGCCACAGCCGAAAGCAGCAGCAGCCACGTGCCCGGCTCCGGCACCACGTGCCCGGCGAGCATCAGGCTGCCGATTCCCGCATTGTTGCCAAAACCGGGTTCCATGCGCGACGAGGCCTCGATCTGCAGAACGTAATCGGTATTGGCAAGCAGGCGGTCGGTTCCCGAAAGGTCGAACGACAACCGCTGCGGCTGCAGCGCGGGGGACTCGTTCTGCGGATAAACATCCAGCACCGAATCGGACCACAGCACGTTCATGGCGTCGTCGAGGAGGCTCAACTCAACGTCGAGCTGACGGTTGGGGCCTTGGAGGGCGCCGGCGTTGCTGAAAATGAACCAGTCCATGCTGAGCTGCGCCAGGTCGATCGGTAAGCCCTCGACGGCCAAGGAAATATCGACCGTCCAAGGCCCCTCGTTCCCGATATTGCGCCGGACGGCGAATTTGTCCTGGGCAGGGGAGGTGTCGAACAGAAAGAATCCGTCCGAGGCGGTCAGGTCGCCCGGGTTGGCCACGCCGTTGGTTTGCCAAGGGATATTGCTTGCGGTGAGGCCCGAGACGGTCCGGCCGGCAAAGTCGGTGGCTAGGACGACGTCGAACACCTCGGCGCCGGTAATCGTGGCGCCGGCAAGGTGCGTATTGGCGCTGCTATTGTCGGCTCTCTGCCCGTACAACCGCACCTCGACGGGCCCCACGGCTCCGAAACCATCCTCCGGCAGGGTGGCCGTGAAGGTGTGGGTATTGTCCACGCCGGCGTCCGTCACGCCGATCAGTTGGCCCACCTGGTGGTCTGTCGTAAACGGTCCCCCGACGGAGTTCACCAGCAGGTAATAGTCGTTCGGGGCAGCGGGGCCGTTTCGCCACAGGTCGAAACTGACGGCGGCGTTGTTGAGATTCAACAGGTGCCCCGGCTCCGGCGCGATCGTGTAACTGACGAACCGGTCGCCGTTGATCGCCTGCTGGAGCGTCGATGCGGTTCCCCAATTGCGCAAGTTCATGTCGTAAGCGGACTGCCCGCCCGAGGTGTGAAACTCGAGCGCCGAGGGACTGAAGATATTCACCCCCTCCACGAGTTCAACATTGGGGTGCAGCGTATTCGTGGCGGTCAATTCGAAGGTGTTCTTGTCGTGTACCTCGTCGCCGCGAATGCCCGAGAAATCGAAGTCGACAATGGTTGCGGCCCCGGCGGGCGGCGCGCCGGCGAGAGCGACGAGCAGACCCAGCATTCCAGCGATTGACGTGGTGGCAATGCTATTCTTTTTCATGGTTGTACCTCCAAACGCGATGAGGGGCACGCCTATGCCGGGGGGGGGTTGCGCCCCCGACAGGGACCTTTCCGAACGGCGGCAGCCCAATCTGCCACCCCATCTTGGTTTTATAAGCAACGTAGATTCCCGTCAAGCATTCTGGAGTGCGGCGGCTTGATGCCGCTTTGGATTTGTCATGTGTCTTTTCGAAGCGGCATCAAGCCGCCGTACTCCACAAAGGTTCACCACCCCGGCGGCTGCCACGGCGCCGCCCCGCCGCGCTGAATGTGCCGGCGCATCGCGGCCTGCAACTCGCGGGCGATCTTCCCGTGACTGTCGAACAGGTTGTTCTGCTCCTGCGGGTCGTCGGCAAGGTTGTACAGCTCCAGCGGCGAGTAGGGATCGTTCTGCAGCAGCTTCCAGTCGCCGCGGATGACGGCGTGGTAGGCCTTTCCGCCGTAGCGCGGGCCGCCTTCGCGGCGCACGAAGTACAGCTCCCGCCGGCTGTCGTCGAGCCGCTCGCCCCGCAGCAGGGGGGCGAGGCTGACCGCGTCCAGCCCGCCGGGCAGGTCGGCCCCGGCCAGTTCCAGGAAGGTGGGGAACACGTCGAACGTCAGGCCGGCGTAATCGGTCCGCGAGCCGGCCTCCACGCCCGCCGGCCAGCGAACGGCGAACGGCACGCGCAGGCCGCCGTCGTAGTGGCTCTGCTTGCCGTCGCGCCACGGGTCGTTGTTCTGCGCGTGGGGCAGCGAGCCGCCGTTGTCGGAGGTGAACACCACGAGCGTATTCTCGTCGAGGCCCGCTTCCCGCAACGCGGCCATGAACCGGCCCACCCCGTCGTCGAGGTGCTCGACGAACGCGACGTTGCGGGCCCGCCGCTCGGGCATGTCGGGGTCGCGGCGGCGGACCTTTTCCAGCCACTCCTTGGGCGGCTCGATGGGGAAGTGCGGCGCGTTGTAGGCGAGGAACAAAAAGAAGGGCTGCTCCTGCCCGGCCCGGCTGCGAACGTAATCGCACGCCCAGTCGGTGAACAGGTCGGTGGCGTGCCCTTCGGCCTCGATCACTTCCTGGTTGCGGCGCAGGTAGTTGTTGCCGTGCCGCCGGTGGTGCCAGTAGCTGTCCATCATGTCGCCGAGGAACCCGTGGAAGAAATCGAACCCCCGCTCGTTGGGCGTATTGGGCGATTCGAGCCCCAGGTGCCACTTGCCCACGATGGCCGTATGGTAGCCGGCCTCGCCGAGCAGGTCGGCCAGGGTGGGCACCGCGGGATCGAAGTAGCCCCAGGAGTTCTCCGCGTGCGTGCGGATGACGCCCGGCACACCCACCCGGTCGGCGTAGCGTCCGGTCAGGATGGCCGCCCGGGTGGGCGAGCAGACGGTGCAGTTCGCGCGGACGCGGGTAAACAGCATGCCCTCCGACGCCAGGCGGTCGATATGCGGGGTGCGCACGTCGGTCGGGCCGTGCATCGAGACGTCGCCGTAACCGTGGTCGTCGGTCACGATCAGGATGACATTGGGGCTTTCCGGCGGCCGGGCCTCCGCTCCCATGGCAATGGCCGCCGCTGAGAGGGCCGCAGTTGCGGCGAGAAGGCCCGCGGCCAGCCGGGCAAGACGATACATCGGGCGAGCAGGGGGCATGCGTGTGGTCCTCCCTCGTTTCGTGTGATGGTGGCGATGTTTCCGCGTTGGAACCAGGGTTCCAGACGCCATTATAGCATAGGCAAGGGGGGTGCACACCGGGCGCGCGGCAGCGTCCCGTGGTGCGGCGAGAAGAGTCGGCCGCAGTCGCCGCGGCCCACCCCCGGCGCCCTGATCGGCCGCCCGCCGGCTACAGGCGCGGGTACATGCCCTTGGCCAATCGGTCGAGGGCCTCGCGGTCGAGCAACTCGATATGGGTGTCGTCGTGCTCGGCGATGAGGCGGGCGTCGAGCAGCCGGCGGAGGATGCGCGAGAAGGTCTCGCTGGTCAGGTTCAGGTGGCTGGCCACGTGCCGCTTCAGGCCGGGTAGGACGGTGCGGCCCTGCTCGTCGGTGGGCGCGTGGAGGAGGAAGCGGGCAAGCCGTCCGGCGGCGTCGCGCAGCACGATGTCTTCGAGCAGGCCCACAAGCTGCCGCACCCAATAGGCCATGCCCGTCATCATGCCCAGGCACAGGGAGTGTTCTTCCTGCATGGCCCGGCGGAACAAATCCCGGGGAAGCAGGACGCACGTGGTGTCGGCGAGCGATTCGGCCGAGGCGGGCAGGGGAAAATCGCCAATGGCGGCCATTTCGGCGAAGGTTTCCCGCGGGCCCACCAAATGCAGCACGTGTTCTTTGCCCCCGCTGCCGGTCTTAAAAATCCGCACGCTGCCGGAACCCACCACGTACACGCCGGGGCATTCGTCGCCGGCGCGGAAGATGAGCGTCCCTTTCGGGAACCGCTTCAGCCGGGCCATGGCCACCAGCCGGGCGAAGCCGGAGGGGGGCACCCGGGCGAACAGCGGGCAGGCGTGCAAGATGTCGACCACGTTCTCGCGCATACGGCTGCCTTCCCTGGGGACGGCACAACGGCGTGTGCCTACTACATTGGAGCGGCCTAGAAACGGAAGAGCCCCTTTATCGCAGGAGGGCCCGCGCGTGTCAAGCAACGAGGCCGGCCGCTCGGGGTAAATGCACCTCAGCCGGAAGTGTCGCTCCATTTCCCGACCGGTGCACCGCCATACCACCCCCCCACAAGAATCGCTGCCGAACGCATTGCTGCGATGTTAAAAACGGGGATGAACCTGCGGTTGCCACGCCGCCCAAGTCGCGCGACTGCCGGAGAACGGGGGGGTGGCCCGGCGCCCCTCCGCTGAGGGCCCGCCCCAA
>SKJM01000424.1 GCA_007122045.1 Planctomycetales bacterium
GGCCGGGCCGCCGGGCCCCGCGCAGCCGGGGCCCGACGTGCGGGCGTACAACGAAGGGGTCCGGCTCGTCGAGGCCGGCGATTTCGCCGGGGCCGTCGCGCGGTTCTCCCGGGCCATTCAACTGAATCCGAAGTTCGCCCGCGCCTACGCCGACCGCGGCCTGGCCCAGGCCATGATCGGCCGATTCGACGCGGCGGTGGCCGATACCACCCGAGCCGTCGAACTGAACCCGCACGACCCGGAATACCTGCTCGACCGCGCGTTCGCCTACCAGCAACAGGGCGAACTGGACAAGGCACTGGCCGATTACGGCCAGGCCCTCCGGCTGAAGCCGGGCACCCCGGAAGCCTACCGCGAACGCGGGTTCGTGCGCATCCTGCTTGGCGATCTTCAGCGCGCGATTGCCGACCTGACCACGGCCGTGCGACTGGCCCCGAGGGACGCCGCGGCGTTTGCCGCCCGCGGCATGGCGTGGTCGCGGTTGGGATTGTGGGACCGCGCGATCGCCGACCATGACCGCGCCCTCGCCCTCGACCCCGACAACACCGAAGCCCTGGCCGACCGCGGGTATGCCTACACCATGCAAGGCGATCTGCAGAAGGCGCTGGCCGACCTCGACCGCGCGGTGAAGCTGGACCCGGACGATCCGGCCGTGCGGCTCAGCCGCGGGTTCGCGCTGTTCCACAGCGGCCGGCTGAAGGATGCCATCGCCGAGTATGGGGAGGCCCTACGGCACGACCCGGATTACGCGGAAGCCCTCCGGGAACGGGCGTTCACCCGCGCCGTGGCCGGTGAGCCGGAGACGGCCGCCGCCGATTTCGCCAAGGCCCGCCAACTCGCACCGCACGATTCGAGCATCCCCCTTCGGCATGGACAGGCGCTGGTTCGGGCGGGCGAGGACGAAGCGGCCGTTGCCCAGTTGGATCGGGCCATCGAACTCGCCCCCCGGCATGCGGAGGCGTACTTCTTCCGCGCCGTCGCGCGGGCTGCCGCGGGCCGCCTGACGGAAGCGCTGGCCGACTACCGGCAAACGCTCCTGCTGAACCCCCAACCCGTGGCTGCCTACCGGCGCTGGCTCGAGCTGGCCCAGCACAGCGAAGCCGCCGGGTTGCTCGCCCAACTGGAATCGCGGCTCGAGGAAGCGCGCAACGACGCCAAGCGGCTCTTTGCCGAAGGGGTCGAGTTCCACCGAGACAAACAACTCGAGGAAGCCGTTGCCAAGTATACCGAAACGCTCCGCGTATACCCGCGGTACGCCGAGGTTTATTACAACCGCGGGCTGGCGCACCGCCACCTCGACCAACTCGATCGGGCGACGCGCGACTACACGTACGCGGTCCGGCTGAACCCCGAGTTCGCCCCCGCCTATGCCAACCGGGGCTACACGTACTACGCGAGGGGCGACCTGAACCGCGCCCTGGCCGACTTCCAGCGCGTCCTCGAAATCGATCCGGCCAACGAAGACGCCCGGCGAAGCATCGACATCATCCGGAAACTGGCCGACCGGGAGTGAACGGCTCGGCCCCCTACACCGGCACCGGCAGTTCGTAGCCCTCGCGCCGCTCGACGTCGAGGTAGGCGTTGGCCTCGTCGTCGCCGGGGAACTCCTCCTTGACGGGGTCCCACTTCAGCCGGCGGCCGACCCAGCGGGCGATGTTGCCCAACAGACACACGGACGTCGAGCGGTGGCCGACCTCGGCGTGGGCGATGGGCAGTTCGCCGCTCTTCATGCAATCGAACCAGTTGCCCATGTGGTTGTTGCTCTCGACCAGGCGGACGGCGCCCTCGGGCAGTTCGGCGTCGGCCAGTTCCTTCGGGTTGGCGGCGAAGCTGTTCCGGCGGATTTCCAGCCGGCCCTTCTCGCCCACGAAAATCCCCCCGGCCTGCGACCCGCGGTCCAACACCACCTCGACGCCGCACGGGTACCGGTAATGCAGCTTCCACTTGTCGCGGAACATGCCGTCGCCCTTGCCCCGGTTCATGGGTTCGTCGAAGACGGGCATTTCGTACTTGCCGTCCTCGCACCACACTTCGACCGGCCCGCCGTCGTCATAGCCGAGGGCCCACTGAATCTGGTCGAGCCCGTGTGTGCCCCAGCCGGTCATCTCGCCGCCCGAATAGGGCCACACGGACAGCCAGCCCGGGTTGCGCCGCGGCGCGTACAGGTCGATGTGGTACGGCACCAGGGGCGCCGGGCCGCACCACTGCTCCCAATCGAGCCCCTCGGGAACCGGCTGGCCGGGGAGGTTCATGCGCCACGGGCTGGGGTAGTTCGCGCCGATGACCCTTTCGATCTTGCCGAGCAGCCCGTTGCGGATCAACTCGCAGGCCCGCCGGTTGGGGGCCATGGAGCGCTGCTGGCTGCCGGTTTGGAACACGATGTTGTACTTCTTCACCGCGTCGCAGATCGCCCGCCCTTCCCGGATGGTGAGCATCAGCGCCTTCTCGGCGTAGATATGCTTTCCGGCCTGGCAGGCATGGATGCACTGGATGGCCCGCCAGTGGTCGGGCACGGCGTTGACCACGGCGTCGACTTCCTTCATGTCGAGCAGTTCGCGGTAGTGGGTGAAGGGCCTGGCGTTGAACCGTTCGGCGGTGGCCCGCGCGCGGCCCTCGTGCACGTCGGCGGTGGCCACGATCTGCCCATCGCGGGGTAGCCGATACAGCCCGCCCGCCTGACGCCCCACGCCGATGAAGCCGACGCCGATGCGGTCGTTGGCCCCCGCTCGCGCGGCACTGGCCAGCACGGTGCGGGGGATGAGGGCCGGTGCGGCGACCGCGGCAGCGGTGTGTTTCAGAAAACGACGGCGAGAGACTTGCGGCGGGCAGTGCATGGCAGGGACTCCTGGAAGTGGGAGGTTGATTTGCGGGACACGCATCATCTCGATTATGCACGACCGGCACGCAGAAAGCAAGTCATACCACGTAGGATGGGCATTCCTGTCCGTCTCGACCCACGTAGGATGGACATTCCTGTCCGTCTGTCGCTCGACGGACAAGAATGTCCATCCTACCGGCAAAATGCCCAACCCCTCGTGCGGGCTTATTCAACCCGCCACATCGGGCAGCACGTAAGGAGCACGGTGCCCCTCGCGCCACCTGGGCTCCGCGCCGCCCGGCTGCGGCGGAGGCTGCCGGCGAAGCCCGCGAACCAGCGCGTTGGCGTCGGCGTGGTCGCGGATGCACTCGTTCTCGGTATCCACTTCGAGCCACTCGCCGAGGGTGAGGGTCCGCTGGTCGACGTCGATTTCGTGGGCCTTCAGGTGGTCGACCATCCGGCCGAACATGTCTTCAAAGCGCTTCACGCCGGCGATGCGTTCGCGGCATTCGGCCTGGTTGGCCTGCTTGCCCACCCGGTAGGAAATGTTGCCCACGTGGGTGACCGCGGTCGAGATGTGGCCGTCGAGGACATCGGCTGCGAGGTCCTCGCGGCGGCCGCTGCGCACCGCGTCGATGAAGTTTTCGAAGATGCGCTCCCCGCCACTGAACGTGCGAATGCGGTTGCCGTCGTGGTCGAACACCTGGCCGGAGCGGACCATCGCATAGCCTCCTTCGCAATGGGCGCACAGGTCGGTCCGGTGGCTGCGGAAAGTGGGCACTTCGTTCGAACCCTTGGCCGCCCGCAGGTTGTGCACCTCGTACAGGATGGGCGCCGAAGGGTAGTCGTAGTAGATGATCTGTGTGTTGGGCACGTCGCCGGCGTCGTTGAACACGAACCGCCCGCCGATGCTGATCACCCGCCGGGGCAGGCCCGGCTCCCCGAGCAGCCAGCGTGCGACGTCGATTTCGTGAACGCCCTGGTTGCACGACTCGCCGTCGCCTTTGTCCCAGGTGAAGCTGCAATCGTACTGGAGCCGGTTGCGGAAGATGGGTCCGTCGTCGGCCGGGCCGCACCAGAGGTCGTAATCGACCGCGTCGGCGATGGGCAGGGGCTCATCGCGGAAGCCGATCGAGGTGCGTGGCTTGTTGGCAAACGCGGTGATGTACTCGATCTTGCCCAGGCCGCCCTCCCGCAAAAAGCGGATCGTGTCGATGGCCGACCGGATGGTACGGTACTGCGTGCCGATCTGCACCAGCCGCTCGTACTGCCGCGCGGCCTCGACCATGCGCCGCCCCTCTTCGATGAAGCTCGCCAGCGGCTTCTCCACGTACACGTCCATGCCGGCCTGGCAGGCCCAAATGGTCGGCAGCGCGTGCCAGTACTGCATGGTGGCGACCGCCACGACGTCGAGGTTGCCCGCCTCGATCATCTTCCGCGGGTCGAGGAACGGGGCCGGGTCGTTGCCGTACTGCTGCTTCACTCGGCCGGCCTCGGCCGTCTTGCGGCTGCGGTCGGGATCGCACACGGCGGTTACCCGCACGCCCCGCTGCCGGGCGAACCGGTCGATATGATGCCGGCCGCGGATGCCGCAGCCGACCACGCCCACGCGCAGTTCCTCATTGGCGCCCAGCACGCGGCCCGGCGCGACCATGGGCACCGCCACTGCGGCCGAAGCCGCCGCGGCACGCCGAACGAATTGACGTCGGTTCAACATGATAACCTCTCCTTTCATCTTGGAGTGCGGCGGCTCGACGCCGCTTTGCATTCTTTGCAGTGCGGCGATTCATCGCCGCTTTCTTTCGTCGCTCACTCTCCGCTCGCATACCCCTCCCCCGGCGGCATCCAGCGTCGGGTGAGAGCCACGGTCGAGGCGTCCCCAGGCGCCCCGCGATCAGTCGGCTGTCTCATCCATCACGCGCTGAATCTTCGGCAACAACGGGGGTAGGTCTTCCGTTACCGTTTTCCAGACTACCTCCAGATTCACGCTGACGTAGTCGTGAAGCAACTTGTCGCGGATGCCGGCCATCGATCGCCAAGGGATTTCCGGAAAGCGTCCACGGACATCCGTAGGAATTCGTTTCGTTGCCTCGCCCAGGATCTCCAGGGCGCGTACGACGGCATACGCCGTTTTCTCGTCCCGGAGGAAATGCTCGTAGTCCATCCCCTTCACAAACTCGAGTGCTTTGCGGGCTGCCAAGGAAATGTCGTCGAGATGGTCCCGGTGATCGCGAGATGGATTCATAACGATTCGACCTCCGCGAGAACACGCCCACCGATGTTCGGTTTAAGGGCTTCGGCCATCACCAAGTCCACCCGAAGGCCCAGCAAGTCGCTGAGGTAATTCTCCAATTCCACGAAGCGGATCAATCCCGGGGTGTTATGGAAACGCACCAACACATCGAGGTCGCTGTCCGGGCCGGCGTCGCCGCGCACGTAAGAGCCGAATAGACCGAGCGACTCCACTCCGTAGTGTTCCCGCAGCAGCGGCATGTGGCGCCGGAGGATGTGTCGAAGGTCGTCAATATCCCGGGACCTTGCCATCACAGTGTACCCTCAGCCAATCGATCGGCAAGTTCGGGTTCCGGCGTGATGTGCGTCATGTCTTCTCTCCCCCTACTGGCATCGTACCTTTCCCGGGCACGACGTGCAACGGGAAACGCCCCGAGATCGCGGCGGTTTTTTGGGTGTCAATTTTCCCGTTTTCCACATTCGCCCCCCCATTTTTACTGAGTGCGCCGCGTCGCAGGTCGTTCCGGTCAGCCGGGGAAAAAATATACCTATGTCCGGGCTATTCAATTGACTCCACCGCCCACAACCGGTAGTGTGGTCGGCATGGACGAATCCTAATCCCCGACGACCGTCGCGCTCGCGAGGGAAGCTATTCTATCGATAGTTACAGCAGGCCATGCAAGTCGAACCGGCGCCCTACTGCAGCATTCTCGCCGGCACATCCTCGCGCCCCGACCACAACATACAGGGGTGGTGGAGTCAATTGAATAGCCCAGACATGCGTACATGTTCTTGCCCGACGGACCCGAACGGAGAAGTCACATGATCGATCAACACCTCCGCACGTTGAACACCAAGGTCAAGGTCGGTTACTTCCTCA
>SKJM01000473.1 GCA_007122045.1 Planctomycetales bacterium
CTGGGGCGGGCCTCCTCGGCGCCCACCATGGCGATGACGTGCCCACCCTGCCGCACGAACCGTTCGACCATCGCGATTTCCGCACGGCTGTACGCGCGCCGCGGCGCAATGGTAATGAGCAAGCCGGCCCGCTCGAGCCGGTCCTCGCTGAAGTCGGGCATCAAGAGCGGCAGGTAGTCGTTGCGCATCAGCGTGCGGGTGAATGCCGCCAGGCCGTCGCTCATGAGCGACTCGCGACCAAATAGTTCAGCATGGGTGGCGGTGATGTAGGCGATGTTGTTCCGCGGTCGGTGCGCGCGGCCGTCGGGCAGCACGCGTGAGGCCTGGCCGCTGGTGGCCGCGGTCGAGGCCAGCGCCGCCGCCAGTACGACGGCGCCCACGCCCGTCCTGGTCGCCTCGGCGCGCCAGCCGAGCAGGACGATCAGGCCCGCGGCGGCCAGAAACGTGATGGCCTGGCGCCAGCCGGCTTGCGGGGTCGCTCCCCGGCCGGCCAGGTAGCCCAGCAGCCTGCCCACAAACCGGTACGACTCCGGCAGCCTCCCGTTGGTGAAGCTCGATGCATCGCCCACCACGAAGACGCGGCCGGCGCCGAAGCGCCGTTCGGCGGCGAGCACCAGGTCGCCCAACCGCTGGCCCGCCGCGTACCGGTACGCGCCCGTCAGGGCCGCATCGCTACCGGGGTAGCCGTAACCGTATCGGCCCACGAGCACGGGGCGCACCGGCCAACGGGGGGCCAGCGACGCGCCGTAGCGGAAGCCGAACGAGCCCCACGCGGCGCCCAGCCCGGCCGTGGCCGGGTGCGACTGCACCTGGAGGGCGTCCTCCCAGTTGGGTTGATGGCCGATCGTCGTGTTGTCGTACACGCGGATGCCCGTCGGCTCCAGCACGGCGTCGAAACTGCTTACCGAATCGCGCAGCGCCACCCGCGGCTCGGCGGCCACCAGCAGCGAACCGCCCTCCCGCACGTAGTTCCAAAGCCGTTCGAGTCGCTCGGGCGGCCAGGGCCGGTCGGGGTGCAGCAGCAGCACGACGTCGGCCCGGTCCAAATCAGCGGCCGACAACTCAGCGCTGCGCACGAAGGTGCCGCCCAGGCTCTCGACCAACACCGGCAACATGCCGGCGGAAGCGTCGGCGGGAAACTCCGGATCCTCATGGGTGGGGCGGGCCCAGTCGAGGTAACCCTCCTCGTAGGCCACGATTGTTTTCCCCCGGAGGTCGGAATCGCTGACGGCCAGCCACCCGATCGCCGGAAGCAGCACGGCCAGCGCGATGGGACCGAAACGGCACGCCATGTCGGCCATCAGAGCGGTTCCCGCAAGCTCCTCGTCGCGCCGGCGCTTCTCCCACCGGCGGATGTTCGATTCGGGGTCGGGCACGGGCAGCCACGCCGTCCAGCGGCACATCAGCGCCAGAACGGTGCCGTGGATGGCCGCGGCCGCCAGCGGCACGTTCCAGGGCAGGAGCCGGCGGGCGGCGTTGCCCCACGTCCAAACGCCCAGAATTTGCCGATCGGACTGGGGCGGGACGACCCGCTCGGGCAACATGGCCAGCAGGGATTCGGCATGAGCGAGCACCAGCAGGTAGGCGAAATGGCCCAGCACGATGGCCATCCCCGCCCACAGCCCACGCCGGAGCCGCGGCGGGGGCGTGGCGGAAAGCCAGCCGGTGAGGAGCACCGCCATGACTACCAGGAAGTCGACCCCTCCGTAGGTGGCACCCACCTCCAGCGGCTGCCCTGCCACGGCGCCAGCCGACCCTCCGAGCAGGGCGGCCAAGCCGTCGGCGGCGAGCCAAAGCGTGGGAACCGCGCCGGCCGCAATCCGGAACACGGCCAGGACCGAGGCGGCCGAGGTACCGAGCAGCACGACGCGTCCCGGCAGACCGGGCTGGACCCAGGCGATGCCCGCCCCCACCAGGGCAACGGCCAGGATCTGCACCTCCGCCTGCCCGGCCGCCGTCATCAGCAGCGCCGCCAGCACCGCCGCCGCCAGGCCGACCACCTTCTTCCAGTTCGTCCGGGGGCCAGGCGATCCGGCTGAAATGGCCACCACCAGGGCGATCCAGGTGAGAACGCGGCGTAGCGGATCGGCCATGACCCCGGTCGAGCCGGCGGCGATCCAGGCGGCCGTCACCACAGCCACCGCCGCCACGACCGACCAGACCGGCGCCTCGGTCGGTGGTGCATTGGACTCAGGACTCGACGGATGATGCGTTGGAGATGGATTCGGCATTAGGCATCCCGCGTTCTTGGAAAGGCAACAGTATGTCGGACCGCGCGGAATCCGGCAAGAGGAATCGGCTGAAAGTCTACCCGCGATGGCAGCGGGGTGGCGCGCGCGGGCTACGGAATCCCGACTGCCTTCGTGGGGATTGTGGCCGTGAAAAATTTCAGGCAAGCCCTTGACCATGCCAACGAACGCCGATAAACTGAATAATACTGATCCGAATACTACGGTAGGAGGATGGCTGCCACGCCGACCGACGCCGTGATTTCCGCCCTACAAGTAATCATTGACCGCAAAAGCTCCATAAGTGGGGTCTGCTGATGCAGAAGTCGTTTGCGGTACTCAAAGATGATGAAGAGAAACGCCATGAGTGAAAAACTGTCGCGTCGAGGCTTTCTGGGAACCTCGCTGGCCGCATTGGCGGCCGCCGGCCGGGCCGAGCCCATGCTGGCCGCGCTGTCGTTCGTTACCGAAGTGGACAACCCCCTGGAAAGCTATCCCGAGCGCGATTGGGAGCGAATCTACCGTGCGCAGCACGACTACGACTCCCAGTTCCACTTCATGTGCGCGCCGAACGACACGCACAACTGCCTGCTGCGGGCCTACGTGAAAAACGGCGTGGTCACGCGCATCGGCCCCAGCTATGGCTACGGCAAGGCGACCGATATTTACGGCAACCAGGCTTCGCACCGCTGGGACCCCCGCCTGTGCCAGAAGGGGCTGGCCCTGGTCCGCCGGGTGTACGGCCCCCGACGGGTGAAGTACCCCTCGGTGCGCGAGGGGTTCCTCCGCTGGCACAAGGAGGGCCGCCCGCGCGACGAAGAAGGCCGCGTTCCGCCGCAGTACCTCGACCGCGGCAAGGAGCCGTTCATCAAGGTGTCGTTCGAGGAGGCGTGCGAGATGGCGGCCGAGTCGATGCTGGACATCGCCACGACGTATTCGGGGCCGGAGGGCGCCGAGCGGCTGGCCGCACAGGGTTACGACGAGGCCATGATCGAGGCGATGGAGGGCGCCGGAACGCAAGTGCTGAAGCTCCGCGGCGGCATGCCGCTGCTGGGCGCTACGCGCATTATGGCGTTCTACCGCACGGCCAACTCGCTGGCGCTGTTGGACCGGCACATCCGCAAGGTGGCGCCGGACGAATCTCTCGGCGGCCGCGGCTGGGACAACTACTCGTGGCACACCGACCTGCCCCCCGGGCACACGATGGTGTGCGGCCACCAGACGATCGACTTCGACATGGCCGACGCCGAGAACTCGGAACTGATCGTCTGCTGGGGCATGAACTGGATTTCCACCAAGATGCCCGACGGCCACTGGCTGTGCGAAGCCCGCCTGAAGGGGACCACGGTGGTCACCGTGGCGTGCGAGTACCAGTCGACCTCGAACAAGGCCGACAAGGTGATCGTGCTGCGTCCCGGAAGCGACCCGGCGTTCGCGCTGGGGCTGGCGCACGTCATCCTGGAGGAGAATCTGCACGACGCCGAGTTCGTCCGCGGCCACACCGATCTGCCGCTGCTGGTGCGGATGGACACGCTGAAGTTGCTCAAGCCGCAGGAGGTGATCGCCGACTACCAGATGGCCGAGTTGAAGAACACGCACACGCTGGCCGAGGGCGAGTTGGCGCCACCGAACGTCCGCCAGCGCCGGCAGATCGTCACGAAATCGCTGCGGGCCGAGTGGGGCGACTTCCTGGCCTGGGATACCGAAACCGGGGCCCCCCGCGTGGTGACCCGCGACAACGCCGCCACGGCGGCGCCCTACGCCCTGGAAGGGACGTTCACCGTCGAAACGCTCGACGGGCAGCAGGTCGAGGTCCGGCCCGTGTTCGACCTGATGAAGGAGCACGCCTCGCACTTCACCCCCGAGGTGGTCAGCGACCTCTGCCACGTCGACGCCGAGGTGGTCCGCTGGCTCGCCCGCGAAATCGCCGCCCATCCGGCGAAGACGCTCATTCCCGTGGGCATGGGGCCGAACCACTTCTTCAACAACGACCTGAAGGACCGCACGATCTTCCTCGTCGGCGCGTTGACGCGCAACGTGGGCTTCCACGGCGGGAACGTGGGCAGTTACGCCGGCAACTACCGCGGGGCCTATTTCAACGGCGTGCCGCTGTACATCGCCGAGGACCCGTTCGATATCGAAACCGACCCGTCGCAAATGCCGCGAGTCAAGAGCCGCTACCGGATGGAGTCGGCCCACTACTACAACTACGGCGACCGGCCCCTGCGCGTCGGGAACAAGCTGTTCACCGGCAAGAGCCACATTCCGACGCCGACGAAGTTCATGTGGTTCGGCAATTCCAATTCGATTCTGGGGAACCTCAAGTGGTTTCACGATTTCATCGTGAACACGCTGCCCCGGATCGACTGCGTCGCCGTGAACGAGTGGTGGTGGACCGCCTCGTGCGAATACGCCGACATCGTCTTCCCGGCCGACTCCTGGATGGAGTTCAAGTTCCCCGACATGACGGCCGCGGTCACCAACCCCTTCTACCAGGTGTTTCCCAAGACGCCCCTTCCTCGCCTGCACGAGACGCGCAGCGACATCGAGATGCACGCGGGCGTGGGCGCCGCCCTGGCGAAGCTCACCGGCGATCAGCGGTTCCTCGACTACTGGAAGTTCGTCCATGAAGACAACGTCGAGGTGTACTTGCAGCGGATCGTCGACAACTCGACCACCCTGCGCGGCTACCAGTTCGAGGACGTCCACGCGAAGGCGCAGGACGGAATCCCGTCGCTGCTGATGACCCGCACGTATCCGAAGATCATGGGCTGGGAGCAGTCCAACGGCGGGGAACCGCACTACACGCGGTCGGGCCGGATGGAGTTCTATCGCGACGAGGACGAGTTCCTCGAGCACGGCGAGAACATTCCCGTCCACCGCGAGCCCGTCGACGGCACGTTCTATCTGCCCAACGCGATCGTTTGCGGCACCCCGCACTTGATCCGCCCGCAGGGGCTGGAAACCTACGGGCTGGCGGCCGAGGACCCGGGTATCGAGGTCCGGCAGGTGCGCAACGTGGTCCTCCGGCCGGCCGACGTGACGCAGACGCAGCACCCGCGCATGAAGGAAGGCTTTCGCCTGATCTACATCACGCCGAAGTACCGTCACGGCGCGCATACGACGCCGGTCGACACCGACATCATCTCGGTCTGGTTCGGCCCGTTCGGCGACATGCACCGGCGCGACAAGCGCATGCCGTGGGTGGGCGAGGGATACATCGACATCCACCCGCAGGACGCCAAGGACATGGGCATCGAGGACGGCGACTACATCTACGTAGACGGCGACCCCGAGGACCGGCCGTTCCGCGGATGGCAGGACAAACCGGAGGAGTACAAGGTGCATCGGGCCGTGATGCGGGCGCGGTACTACCAGGGGCTGCCGCGGGGCGTGGCGAGGTCGTGGTTCAACATGTACACGGCCACGTACGGCACGGTCGAAGCCCACGAGTCGCGCCCGGACGGCCTGGCCCGCAATCCGCGCACCCAGTACCAGGCCATGTACCGTTACGGTTCGCACCAGTCGGCCACGCGGGCATGGCTGCGGCCGACGCTGATGACCGAATCGCTCGCGCGGAAGGGTTATTTCGGGCAGGAGATCGGCAAGGGCTTCGAGCCCGACGTGCATTGCACCACCGGCGCGCCGAAGGAGTCGTTTGTGAAAGTCGTTTCCGCCGAACCGGGCGGCGTCGAGCA
>SKJM01000478.1 GCA_007122045.1 Planctomycetales bacterium
AAGCACACTGGTGCCCTGCTCCGTTTCGGGGGCGAAGGTGGCCGGTGCACGATTGAGACGCTGCGAGATATTGTTCGCCTCTGCGCCGTCGCCTCGCGTGCTCCGGGTGATGGCCAGCCGCCACACGGGCACGCCGTCGGCGCCCGTCCTGCCGAGGTCCAGCAGCCATTGATCGCCCGCTTGCGCATGGAGGTCGGTGGTCCGCTTGGCGCCGGGCTCGCCGGTGTAGTACAGCTCGACGAACAGCGAGCCTTGGGGCATGCGCGGCTGGTCGAGGGTGTCGTCCTCGGGCACGCGTTGACCCTCGGGGCCGTCCTTCGCCTGGCTGCGCCAGCCGCCCACCTCGGTATCGGCCACCCGCCGGTCGTGAAAGGCGAGCGACTCGGTGAGCAGCAGGTCGGGGCGCTCCATGCCCCAGACGATGTGCTCGAGGTGGTCCGTGCTGGTGGGCGGGCCCGCAACCCAGGTATTCAGGTCCACTTCGAACGGGGTGGGATGATACTGGAAGGGGGTCATGACCGAGTCGTTGTCGAGGAAGTCGACCACGTTGACCGCCCACTGCGCGAGGCGGCGGATGCTGAGTTCCTCCTCGTTGCCCGACACGTCCGGATCGGCGGCCGGCCACGAGCCGACGTACTCCGGGTCGCGCATGAGCATGGCGAGGCAGAACAGGTGGCGGGCCAACTCTTGGCGAGCCGTGAGGTCGCCGGGCGACAGCGTCCGGTTGAGGTCCAGCTTCCGCCCGGTCACCAGTTCGGGGCCGAACAGGAAGGTGGCGGCCGATACGCTCACGTTTCCATTGCCGTCGCTAAGCGCTTGATATCGTCCCGGAAAGGCCTGAACCCGCGCCTGGAGCAGGGAAAGGAAGCCGGAAATCGGCCGGTTCGTCACCGGATCGAGCCCGCCGCCGGGCACCGGCACGTCGACGCTGTCGGTGGCGACCACGTGGCGGCGCAGCCGGGGGTCGGCGCCGTTGAGCCGGAGCATGTCGAACAGGCGGGAGGGGAGCGTGAGCGTATCGCGGTCGAAACAGCGGAGGATCCGTTCCAGTTCGGTGGCGCTGAACGGGGCGTCGCTGCCGACCGGCGCGTCGCCGGGGCCGCCGCGGGCGAGACGGCGCAGGGGGTTCATTTCGTAAGGACTCTCGACGCCCGACTGGCCGCAGAACTCGCGGTCCCAGATGGGCCGCCCGGCCCGGTCGAGACCGACGAGAATGGTGCCCTGCAAGTCGGGCGGCGTGCCGTACCGGTCGGCCGTTCCGCCCCAGTGGCCGTTCTGGTAATCGTAGTTGGGCCAGCAGACGCGGGCGAGCAGGTCGGCGCCCGCGGTGCCGGGCACCTGGTTGGCGCCGTATCGGCCGAGCCGTCCGCCGCCGGTGAGCAGTTGCCGGTAGCCTTCGGACGCGCCGAGGGGGTTAGTGAACAGGGCGCCGAGGTTGATCTCAGCCGGCCCGGCGCCGCGGCCCCGCAGCACCGGCGGTTGGGAAGCAAACTCCTGTCCGGTCGTGGGCGCCGGCGCGGCGTAGTAATTCGTGCCGGTCCACGGGTCTTGGTTCACCTGGGCCAGGGAGCCGTGCGCGTTGACGTTCAGGCGGCCGTCCATGTCGATGCACAGGATGGCGAACAGCGGCTTGTACAGCAGGCCGTCGGCCGAGGACCGCACCGGGAAACCCAGGTCGACCCAAATGCTGTCGGGGATGCCGTCGCCGGAGTTGTCGACGTCCCAGCGGTAGTTGCTCCCGGCAATGATGCCGTTCCACGCCGGATGGAAGGCGTCGTTACTGCCGGTGAACGCCGGGTGACGGTTCTGCGTGGGGCGCAGAATATACTGTTCCTCGGGAATGCTTCCGTCCCAGAAGTTGACCAGCGCGGGCCGATGCAGCGACGGAATGACGTCGGTGACGATCCCCGCGTCGTTCGTCACGACGGTCGCCAGGAGCATATTGCGGAAGTCGACCGCGTCGTAGTCTTCATTGGCGCCCACGCACTGGCCCTGCTCGACGGCCAGGTCGCGCACGGCGCCGGGCCGCAGGGCCAGGTCGGTCATTTCGGTGCCGTCCCAGCCGAACCCGGTGCCGCTGAACGGCACGCCGCTGACGATGTAATTGCCGGTTACGGCCTGGCCGTTGACCAGCACGGTGTCGCCCTGGAAGGTTTGGTTCGGGAAGGGGAGCAGGGCGAAACGCGTCGTGCCGGGGTCGTACCCGACGATGCGGGTGCTGGCGCCGGCGGCGGGGCCGTCGATCATGGTGAGCACCGCGCCGATGCGGGCGGTCCGATCGGCGTCCGAGGCGCCCACGTTCGCCTGCGTGGTAATCAGGTGGCGGTCGGGGTAGTTCCGGTCGCCCAGCAGGAAGGAGAAGCCGCCGGAGTTTCCGGTCAGCCGGTTGTTGCCGTACACGTCTTCGAGCAGGCCGTGCGGGCCGATGGCGCATGCTCGGTTGTTGCTGCCGATCAGCACCCGCACCAGCGCCGAGTTGAGCAGCTTTGGCGGCGGGTCGGTCATCTCGTCGACGCGCTGGTGGGCCTCGGCGGTGAGCCGGGCCTGGCTGGCCACCACCACGAAGGTGACCGCCACCATGCCGAACATGGCCAGCAGGGCCAGGATGACCAGCAGCAGCACGCCGCGGCGAGGCGCCGGCCGCGAGCAACGTCGTGCTTGCGCCGGGAAAGGGGACAGTCCCATTTTCGCGGCGGCATCCCGCAACGGTCGGGCGACGTGTATCCCGTGTCGCGAAAATTGGGACAGTCCCCTGAGGTTGCGGCGGGTGTTGTGTTTCGGGTATCGCATGAGTCGTTTCCTTCGTCCGGAAGCCGATTGCCCTTCGAACAAGTCGCCGGCCGGCCCGCCGGCGCGTTGGCATCAACCGATGTGTTTCGCTTCTGTCACTGCGGCCACCACTCGGGCGACCGGTTCAACTCGACCGTGGTCGTGTACACGCCTATTACGTCGGGGACGAAAACGGCCCGTATTGGCGCCGGGTTTCCGGTCCACGTCGGCCCTTCCACGGTCAACATGTTCTCCCAGCCGGCCGCCACACGATACCAATAATGACCGACGCGAACCGTCGGCCTGTTGGTCGCGGTGTTGTTTCGCAAACCGCCCAGCAGGATCCAATGGCCCGGTTCGACGTCAATGGGGTTGTCCAATTGAAGCAGTCCGTCGGCGACAAAGCTGGCGTTGCGAAAGGGGAAGCTGGTGAGGCCGCGGTCGCGCCTGTGGAAAACCACTACCGAAACGGTTACGTACCTGCGATTCCTCCAATGGTTGATATCGCCGTTCGGGGGACTAGCCACATCGTAGTCTTCCGTGGCTGGAGGAGTGACCATGAACATCCAGGAATAGTCGCCCTCGAAGTTCTGGCCTCCATACTCCATCGCCACGGGTCGGGACAGGTTGTCCGGCGAGTCGAACGTGAGGTCGTCCCGCCAGGTGAAAAGGGGCGCCGCAGCCGGATCATAGTTGAGCTTGAAAATGAGCCCACCAAAATTAGCCACATTCCCCTGGGGATCGACCATGTAGGTCCACCCCTGTCGGAGAATATTCAAGTCCAACGGCGTCGGGTTCGACATCCACAGTTGCGGATCCGCCAATCTTCGCACGCGGATATCGCGGATGGCGGCCTGGCCGCAGGCGGCGGCGCGGTCGGCCTTGGTGGTTTCGACCAGCGCGTAGTTGGCCACGGGAATGAGCGCGGCAATGCCCAACAGCCCGATCGACACCACGAAAATGGAGATGAGCACCTCCATGAGGCTGATGCCGGCGCGGCCCGGACCGGGCGCCCGGCCGGCGGCCGCCGCGCGGCGGGATGGGTGGAAGTGTGGAATGTTCATGCTAACGTCCTCCCATGGTTTCGGCTTGCCGTGCCCATTGCCGCGAAGCCGCCAAGGTGTCGCCGGGCGCCACTTCGACCGTATTGACCAATCCGGTTTGCGGGCTGACGGCCACCCACAAGTTGTCGAGGTCCTGCCAGTTCGGGCGCCCGTCTTCGCTGGCGCCCGGCGGAATGCGCTCCCGCTTGCCCACCAGCAGGAACACCGGCTCGGTGACCGGGTAGCGATCTCCGCCCACGTATATGCTGTCGATCCCGCCGCTGGGCGAGAACATGATGACCACCGGGCTCATGTTACCCCCGGAGGCGAACCCCGTTTCCGCCGATTCTGTGCCCGAGAAGCCCAGGTCGATGACCGAGTCGATCGGGAGCTGCACGGGTCGGGTCATGGCTACGTAGAAGCCGCCGTCGTCGGTCAGCGGCTGGCGCTGCACCTGGTAGGGGACGGGAAGCGAGGGGCTGCCGTCGGCGGGCCAGGGCAGGTACTGCCCGTCGGCCAGCGAAACGGTGAGGGTGGCGGTTTGGCCGGCGAGGTTTACGATCCGGTACCAGGGGCCCTGGTGGTCGAACTGCACGCGGTCGCCCGCGCGGACGCGGCCCGGGTTGAACCCGCCGTCGAACTCGGCCTGGATGCCGCCGGCCCCGGCGCGCACCCGGGCGCGCGAGTTGACCGTCTCGCCGGCGTACGGCGGCCGGCCCTCGACGCGGTCGAGCACGAAGCAGACGTTCGGCTCGTTTTCGAACCGCTGCAGCGCGACGCCCACGGGCCTGCCGGTGGCCATGGCCCGGTTGCGCGCCGCGCCGAGGTAGACGTTGAGGTTTCGGGCGGCCTCGCGGATGCCCCGGTGCCCGACGGCCAGGTTCAGGCTGGGGATGGCGATGGCCGCCAGGATGACCAGCAGGGAAACCACCACGATCAACTCGATGAGCGTGGCGCCGCGGCGCGGCCGGCTTGCGCGGGGCGGGCGCGGGGCGGTAGCGAAGAGCGTGAAGCTCCCCCGGGCAAGCCGGGGGCATCTCCAATGTTTCACAGCGGGGATAAGCGATGCGCGTGCCATGTCAACGGATCTCCATCCGGTGGTTGTGGATGTTGTCGTGACGCGAATTGTCGAGCGGCGCGCCGGTGCTCGCATTGATGCCCGGCTGCCCGTCGGCGCCCGCCGAGTAGATCAGCGGGCGCGCCATCCGCGGGTCGAAGTCGGCCGAGTTGGGGTCGGGCACGGAACCTTGAATGTCCGAATCGGCAAATTGCCACGGCCAGCGGATGAAGCGGATGGGATTGTCCCAGCCGTCGACGAACACCGGGAAGCCGCCGGCCGTGCTGATTTCGTCGGCGCTGAAGTGCTGCAACTCGCGGGGGTGGGCGATGCTGACAATGCGGTAAAGGCATACGGCCGACGCTTCGTCGGACGGGTTGCCCAGCGCCGCGTACCCCCGGTGCAGCGCCGGCCGGGGGATGCCCGACCGCGGACCCTGGGTCAACTGCAAGTCGGCCGGGCGGTCGGGCATTTCCATCTGCATCGTGTCGCGCAGCGCGTTCAGCCGCGCCTGCGCGGCGGCGTTCGGGTTCATGCCGCTCGTATCGATCGGCATCCGCCGGTGCTCATAGCCGGCGTACATGCGCATCATGATCTCATCGAGCTTGGCGATGGTGCTCCGGGTCTTCATTTCGCGGGCGGCCGTTCGGGCCATGCGCAGCCCGCCCAGGACCAGGCCCGCCAACATCGTGATGATGGTGATGGTGACCAGCAACTCGACCAGGGTAAAGGCCGATTTTGAAATTTGGGTTCCGGATTTTGGATGGGCGTGGCTCATGGCTTTACTCGCAAGCCTCTGCGTTTAGGTCAGGGTTTGGATCAGGCTGATCAGCGGCATGAACAGGGCGATGACGATGAACCCGACGGCGCCGCCGAGGCAGATGATCAACAGCGGCTCCATGAGGCTCATGAGGCTTTCGGTGATGACGGCCACCTCGTCGTCGAACGTGTCGGCCACCTTGTACAGCATCGTGTCCAACTCGCCCGTCTCCTCGCCCACGTCGACCATGTTCACCACCATGTCGTCGAGGACCCGCTGGTGCAGCTT
>SKJM01000759.1 GCA_007122045.1 Planctomycetales bacterium
CGCCCGCCCGCCCGCCCCATCGCGGCGCGCTGCTGGGCTGCCAGGGCGGCGGGACCGGGGCTGCCGTCCGGGTTGAGCAGCCCCAGACGAACGAGCACTTCCATCAGGCGCTCCCGCACCCCTGGCTCGTGGAGGTGCGTCTGCTGAAGGTGGTCGATCAGCCCGGGGATTTTCTGGGGAGCGCCGTGGAGGATGCCCAGGTCCAACTCGACGAAATCGAAACCCACGTTCGACTGGCCCGCCGCCTCGCACGCCCGGCGGCCCAGTTCCACGTAGTCCATCGCTGCGGGCAGATCGGGCTGCGCGTACGCCAACTGCTCGATGGCGTGGCGGCGTTCGGGGCTCGCGCCAAGGTGATCCCGCTCGGCCAGGACGCGGGCGAACTGATGCATGGCCGGCCCGTACTGGTAGCTCACCGCCCGGCCGAACGCCACCGACAGGTCTTCGTCGTTGAGCTTCTCGGCCATCACCCGATCGAGACGGTGGACCGGCAGTACGCGGACGTTGACCTGCTCCGGGTCGATGGGCGGCGGTTCGGGCAGCCCGAGCCGGGTCCGAAGTTCCGCGAAGTCATCCTTCCGCTCCGACGCTTCGATGAGCGACTCCAGCGCCAAGACCACCGCGGCGAGTTTGCGCCGCTGCGCCTCGTCGGGGTCGCTGCCGGCCACCTCGCGCGGGCTCCGCCCGCCGAGGGCGCCCAGCGGCAGGTCGGGCCACCGGTCCAGAAGGGCCTCGCGGCCGAACTGCCGGACGGCGGCCCGGACGGCTTCCGGATCGGCGCCGGGCGGAAAGGCGAACTCGGCCTCGAGCAGGTCGATGCTGCGCGACGTTCGACCCACCACTTGCTGCTCGAGGGCGGTCCCCAGGGCCTCGCCGGCCAAGTCGGCCACTTGGCCTTCGATTTCCGCCCGATGGTCGGCCAGCACGCCCGACACCTCCAGCCGCGCCGGGCGGTCGGTTTGCTTGCCGAACAGCCGGGCGCGGGCGCGGGGGCGGGCGAGGTTCTGCGGCCCGATCTGGTCGGTGGCCGCCGGGGCGAGGCGGTCGAGCAACAGGAAGGTCACCCGGGGCCGCGGTCCTTCCTCGCCGGGCTCGGGCTCGGCAGCTTCGTCGGGCAGGGGCAGGCAGCGGCGATCGAGCCCCACGGCCGCCTGGAGCCCCTCGGCGTCGCGGACCTCCCAGACGATTTGCAGCATCTCCACACCATCGCCGAGGGGGTCGTTGGCGACGAGCATGGCGCGGGCCTCGGCCTCGACGGCGTCCTCCCAGGGGATATCGAGCGCGGCCAAGCGGCGCAGCGCCTCGGCCTCGCCTTCCGTGTCGCCCAGGGCGGAGCGGAGTTCCGCCAACCACTGCCACAGCACGGGCTCGCCGGGCCACTCCTCGGCCAGGGCAGCCACCTGCTCGGCCGCCCGGTAGAACCGCCCTTTGAGGAACATGGCCATCGCATCGTTCAGCCCGCCGGCCCACGGCGCGTCGTCGGCCGCCGGGGCCTTGGGGGGCGGGCAGCGCAGGAGGATCGGAATGTCGCGCCGGGCGTGGAGTTGGGCGATCGCCCGGCGCGGGGCTTCGTTCTCGGAACTGACCATGGCTTGCAGCCGCAGCAGGCCCAAGGCGGCGCCCCAGAGCCCGTGGAACACGGCCACCTGGGCGACGATGCTCATCGCCTCGTACAGGGCGCCGTAGAGCTGCTGGTCGACGCACTCCATCGCCCGGTACACGCACTCGGCGGCGCGGCGGCAATCGCCGGCCACGGCGGCGGCGATGGCCGATTCGGCCCAGGCCAGTTGGTTGTTCGGGTGCGCTTCGAGGAAGCGCGCGGCGTGGGCCGCCAGTTCTTCGGTGCGGCCGGCCCGGCGCAGCAGTTCGGCCCGCATGGCAAGCAGGCACGCGCGGTCGGGATGCTTCTGGAGCACGTGTTCCGCGTGCCCGAGGGCTGCCTGCATTTGATTGGCTTCGATCATGCGCAGCAGCTTCTGCAGCTCGGGCAGGAGGTCGGCGCAGCAGAACTTGATCTTCTTGCCCGTGCCGCCGGGGCACAGCGAATAGGCGTCGATCGACATGAGTACACGGCCTGGGTTCGAGGCGTCAACGGGAGTGTCCCGCCTTCGCGGCGGGGCGGGCCGGCGGGAGGGTGCCGGGCGCACGGGGCCGCGAAAGGCGGGACAGGTATTCAAGTCGGCGGCTCGGTGTCAGGCCGCCGGGATCATTCCAAGGAGGAACACCATGGTCAGGATGCCCACCGTTTCGGCGATCCCCATGGCAATAATGATAAAGGCCAGCCCCTTGCCTTCGCCGTCGGCAAGGGCCCGGATGCCGGCTACTCCAATCAGGCCCTGCATCCAGGCCGAGAGCATTTCGCCCAAGCCGGTGGCGATGCCGATGCCCAGCAGCAGGCCGGTATGGACCGGAAACAATTGGGCGTCGTCGACCACCCCGGCCATTTGCCCCATCACGATCATGGCGTAAAAGGTCTGGCTGATGGGCATGCCGACCAGGATGATGTACGCGAAGCTCAGGTTGCGCCCGGCGCGTGCTTCCTTGGCCCAGGCGCCGGCGGCGGCCTGACCCGCCATGCCGATTCCCACGGCGCTGCCGAAGGCCGCCATGCCGAACGCCAGCACGTGGCCCATCTGGCCGAAGAACCCCCCGAGGGTTTCGGCGGCGGCCCACAGCAGGGGCAGGGTGAAGGTGAGCTGGGAGACCAGCAAGTCCTGTGTCATGGTGAATGCTCCTGAATCACGTTTTGGGTAAAGGGTCGATAGGCGTATCCGGTCCACTGCATGCCCATGTTGCTGCAGAACTCGAGCATGTTCAAACGGACGCCGTGCGCGAACATGGCAATCAGCGCCAAGCCGACGTTCAAGCCGTGCCCGAAGACCAGGACGGCACCGGCCACGGGCCAGAACTCGATGGACCAGGCCATCTCATTAAAGCTTTCGGCCAGTACACTGCTGGCCAGGCCAACGGCCATCAGCCGCACGTAGCTCATCACGTCGGAGAACGCCGAGAGCATGGACAAGGGAAACTGGGCGACGCCCATGCCCAGCGTCTTGGCGATGTTTCGGCTGGGGGTGGCGAACAGGATGGCCGGCACGGCACCGCCGGCGAGCAGGTACGGCCAGGGGACGGACCAATCCAACGGATCGCCGAGCACGAAGTACTTCACCACGCCGTACATGCCCCAGATGAACGCGGCCCACCCGATCCGGTTGAGAAACCGCAGATCGGGGAAATACCGAACGGCCTGCCAAAGTTGGGCGATGCTCAAATGCACCGCGCCCATGGTGAAGCTCAGCCACATCATGAACTCGCGCGAATGGGCTGGTATGAGCGGCTCGTACGGGCGGAAGCCGAAAAACGCGCTGGTCAGGCAACCCCACAGCAACGACACGGCGCCGACGATCATCAGCAGTTGCGTGAACCGGGCGCCGATCATCTTGGAAACGCGACGGTACGCCAGCAGCGGCACCAACAGCAGCAGGGCCCCGTAGCCGCCGTCGCTGATGAGCATGGCGGTGAAGATGGGCAGCGCGATCATGAAGGGCACGGAGACGTCGAACTCGCCGTAGCCCGGCGTGGTGCCGAGCATCTCGAACAACCCTTCGATGGGCCGGGCCCACCGCGGCGGGCGCACCAGCGTGGGCGGCTGCTCGTCCGCGTCCGGCTCGAGCAGCTCGACGGCCACGGGGAGGTCCTCCGCGGCCAGCGATTCGGCCAGGGTCGGGGCCGTTTCCGCCGGCACCCAACCTTGCAGGCCGAACAAGTGCTCGTCGGCCGCCGCGCTGTGCAGCGCCCGCGAGTACTCGGCCTGCTCGGCCAGGCGGGTCCGCTCGGTCTCCAGGGCCGGCGCCAGGGCCGCCAGTTCGTGCAAGCGTTCGGTATCGCGGTGCAGCGCGGCGTCGATCTCGGCCGCCTCAACCCGGATGGTCGGCGCATCGCGGATGGGCAGCGGCTCGGGGACCGCGTCCTCGGGCAGTTTCATTTCTTGTTTGCCCGCCCGGGAGGCCACCGCCACGAGCATCTTACGGCCGGGCAGTTCGGTCATCGCCTCGACGCACTCGGCCTCGATTTCGCTGACCAACCTGGCCGGGACGGTGTAGAACCGCAAGTCGATGCCGGCCTCGCGCAGTTCCCGCACGTGCTCCAGGCGGAGGTTGTCCCAAACGGCGATCTGTTCGAGCTGATGGTGGAGCGTGGCCAGGCGGTTGCGCCCCTCGGCGGCCCGCCGCTGAATGGCGAGCACCTCGTTGGCGGCCTCCGCGGGCGCCAGGTCGGGGGCAGGGCCGGTGGGAGCTACGCCGGAAAGCACCTGCAAGGCCCGCTCCACCGCCCCGAGCCGGCGGGCGCACTTCTCGTCGGGCGCCGCGCGCGACGGGTCGACCGGCACCAGGTGGGCCGCGCCCAGCCCGCCTAGCGCCTTCAGCAGCCGCTCGCGGTCGGAAGCACGGCCGACCAGGTATACCTTGCACATCGGCACAATCATGGCGTGAGGCTCCCTTCGGTCGGGGGCGCCGACGTCTCGGCGGGTTCCGTGGTCAGGGTCGCACTGAGTTTGCTCTTGGCGATCTTCGAGCGACCCACGGCCGCGGTCATTTCGTCGCCCAGCTTGATGCGAATCCTGCGGATCGCCTCGCGCGCGTGGGGAATCATGATCTTTTCGAACAGGTTCACGCGCTGGATGATCCGCGTGAGTTCCTTGTGCAGCAGCGCTTCCTGCTTCCGGAGCACTTCCACGGCGGCCTCGCGCCGGCTCCGCTCCCGCAGGTCGGCCAGCGTCTGGTCCACCCACGGCGGCGTGCCGAACAGGCTGTAGCGCGCCTCGGGGAAAACGACCTCTTCGAAGACGGGAATCTCCACGCCGGCGATGTTCTTCTTCCCCACCCGCACCTCGCTGGGGCGCGACCACTGGTCCAGCGGCAGGCCGGCGCGGTCGGCCAGCACGCTCCGGTAGCGGCGGAGCGTGGCCTCGGCTTCGTCGCGGGCCCGCTCCGCCTCGCGCCGCGCCCGGCCGACGTCGCGCAGCGTCATCTGGAGCTGTTGTTGCTTCAGCTTCAGCATGGGCAGGAACCGTTCGTACCGCGCCAGCGCGTCGCGGTATCGCTTCAGTTCAGGTCGGGTGAGTTTGACTTTTGCAGCCACGGTGGATGTTTACCGTTTCGTCCTTCGTCCCGGGTCATTCGACATTCGTCATTCGTCTCGGCTTAGCTATGCACTCGCTTCGGCCAGTTGCTCTTCGGGCTCGGCGGCCTCCTCGCCGTCGCCGGGCCAGTGTTTCTCGATGATCGCGCGGCGGATGCCCGTCTCGGCCGGCTCGAAGCACTCGGCCAGGATGTCCCAGCAGCGGTCCAGCGCGTCGAACAGGTGGATGTTCACCGACAGGTCCATCACGCGCTGCTCGAAAAGGAGTCCGTACTTCAGCAGCTTGCGGTCCCAGTCGGACATTTCGAAGCCCATGTCGCGTTTCTCGCGGCTCTCGCGGCAGAGGGCGTAAAGCTGGATGCAGGCGTCCATGATGGCGCGGTGGTCGTCGCGCGACTTGCCGTTGACCTGCTGCTTCAGCCGCGAGAGCGACCCGAACGGCTCGATCCGCCCGTGGCGCAGGTAGAACTGCCCCTCGGTGATGTAGCCGGTGTTGTCGGGCACGGGGTGGGTGACGTCGTCGCCGGGCATGGTCACGCAGGCCAGCACGGTCATCGAGCCGGCCCCGTCGAAATCGACGGCCTTCTCATAGCGGCGGGCCAATTGCGTGTACAGGTCGCCGGGGTAGCCGCGGTTCGAGGGGATCTGCTCCATGACGATGGAAATTTCCTTCAGCGCGTCGGCAAAGGCCGTCATATCGGTCAGCAGCACCAGCACCCGCTTGCCCTGAAGGGCGAACTGCTCGCCGACGGCCAGGCACAGGTCGGGCACCAG
>SKJM01000086.1 GCA_007122045.1 Planctomycetales bacterium
CCATGCCGAACCCGAGCACGGTGAGGAACACGCCCGACTTGGCCTTCTCCTCGATCAGGCGTTCGAGGTCGCCGCGCTGGGTGATGCCGACGTTGAAGTCGCCGTCGGTGCACAGGATGACGCGGTTCATGGCCTCGGGGTCGAAATGCTCCTGCGCCGTCTGGTAGGCGAGTTGGATGCCCGCACCGCCGGCCGTGCTGCCTCCGGCCCGGAGGCGGTCGAGGGCGTCGAGGATCACCTGGGTTTGGTCGCCGCGCGTCGGGGGCAGCACCAGGCCGCTCGACCCGGCGTACACGACGATGGCCACGTGATCGCGTTCGTCGAGCTGCTTCGCCAGCGCCTGCATCGACCGGACGACCAGCGGTAGCCGGTTGGGCGGACGCATCGAGCCCGACACGTCGATCAGAAAGACCAGGTTCAGCGGCGGGCGGACCTCGTTGTCGACCGTCCGGCCCTTCAGGGCGATCCGCACCAGCCGGTGCTCCGGGTTCCACGGGGCCGAGGTCATGTCGAGGTGCGCGGCGAACGGGATGCTCCCCTCGGGCGGGTCGAGGTCGTACGGGAAGTAGTTGACCAACTCCTCCACCCGCACGGCGTCCCTCGGCGGCATGCTTCCCCGGTTGAGGAACTGCCGCACGACGGCGTACGAGGCCGTATCGACGTCGATCGAGAAGGTCGACAGCGGATGGTCGGCCACGCGCAGGAACTTGTTGTCGCGCAGTTCGGGGAAGTCGTCGAGGCTGGGGCTGAGGAAGGGAGGGGTAACCCCTGAGGGCGCTGGATGGTCCAAGTGGTGGTCGTGAACGCCCCGACCTAGGGGCTCGACTCTAGGGTTCCACGCACGAGCGGCCCCGAAGTCGTTTGGCCCACTTTCGCGCATCATTCCCGGCGCATGTGGCTTGCTGCGTGCGCCATACGCTCCTCCCTCGACAGCCCCCGACCTGGCCAGCATATCGCTTCTCGGAGCATGAGTGATGCCGAAGTCGTTCAGTTCTATCGAGGGCGGCGCTGGCCCACTCGGCGTGGGGGCAGGCTGCACCTTCGGATCGAGCGTGATCTCGATGGGCGCGAAGTCCAATGTCTCTTCTACCGCGAAATCGGCAACCCCGTCATTCAGTGCCACCAAGCCATCGGCGTACTCCTCCACCGCCGTTTCACGGTCCGCAGTCGGAACCCGGCTAAGGAACGCGTCCGCACGCCCGGCCGCTGAATCAAAGTCGGGCACCCCGGCCACTTCCCGCTCCGGGGTCCGCCAGAACAGCGTGGCGCTCACCAGCACCAGCGCCGCCGCGGCCACGGAGGCGAGCATCCACCGGGAACGCCTCCGCCCGGCGCCGGGCGGCTGCCTCGACCGGTCGAGGATGGCCTGCCGCCGGTCGGCGCCGAGTTCCGGGCCGGGCTCGTGGCGGAGCGCGTGTTGTAGCTGAACGGCGCAGGCGTGGATTTCCTTCACCAACTTGCGCACCTCGGGGTTCCGGCGGATTTCTTCGCGGACCTCGGCCCGCTGCTGCTCGTTCAACTCGTTCAGTACGTACGCGGTGTACTTCGGATCGTCGGCATTGAAGCTCATGATACGGCTCCTGTGTGTTTTGCTGGAGTTCACGCTCTAGCGTGCTGGATATTGTTTGTCCGGGTTTCGTACGCTAAAGCGTGAACTCCAACAGTCGATCGCACGCTAAAGCGTGAACTCCAACACTCGGTCACACGCTAGGGCGTGGACTCCAAGGGGGAATCGGTTTCTGCGCCCCGCGCCAGGTCGCGCAGGGTCTTGATGCCCACGTGAATCAGGTAGCCCACGTTGCTTTCCGAAACGTCCATCACCCGGGCGATGTCGCGGTAGCTGAGGCGCTCTTGGAACTTCAGGCGGATGGCCTCGGCCTGGCGGGCGGGCAATCGGGTCATCAGCCGCAGCAGCAGGTGTTCGGCATCGGCCCGGTGCGCCGCCTCGGCGCCGGCGGGGTCGGGCGCGGCGAGGCTCGCGGCGTGGGAAGCGGTTAGCGGTTTCACGGGCTTCTCCTTTCGCTCGATGTCGACGACCCGGGACCGGCATACCCGGAACAGCCACGCAGCCTCGTGGCCCTCCACCTTCGCCCGATTCGCTTGGCACAGCCGGAGAAACGTTTCCTGCACGGCGTCCCGGGCGCGCTCGACCGAACCGGTCATGTTGAAGGCATACCGGCACAGCGGGCGCTCGAACCGCGCCACCAAGGAACCGATCCACTGCGCGTTCTCCATGGAACTCGCTCTCCCGGACTCGTTCCCCCTCAATAAGTCAACGATCCAACAACCCTTTTCTTAGGGATCGATCCCGATTATTCCACCCACCCGTTGGAGTTCACACTTCAGCGTGCCGAGAGACGTCCGGCGCCGGTCGCACGCTGAAGCGTGAACGGCGCACCCGGCCTGTGAGGTTGCCGGGTGGCATTCACAGTGCAGTGTGGGGGGAAGGGGAAACGCGGTTCGCACGCTGAAGCGTGAACGCCAACGTCTCACTCCGCCTCGGCAATCTGTTGCCGGGCGGCGCGGAGGCGGCGGCGGATGACCCGGGCCATCTGCTTCATCAGCCGGAAGCCGAAGTCGGTGTCCTTGCGGCAGAGTGCGCGCAGGGGCTCCGCCTCGATGGCGAGGACCGTGGTCGGGATGCGGCACAGGCCGAGCGACGAGGTGGTGTGCGGCTCGACGACGGCCGACCACACGCCGAAATCGCCCGGCCCCAACGTGTCGAAGGTTCGCCGCATGCCGCTGGGCATCAGGTACTGGATGTCGACCCGGCCCTCCAGGACAATATAGAGATGATCCGACTTCTGCTCGGCGCGGAACAGCAGTTCCCCGGCCTCCAGTTCCCACAGGTGGCTGATCTCGGCCACGGCCTGGAGGGTTTCGGGGGCAACGCCGTTGGCGTCGAGGTATTCGTTGAGCGCTTCGAGAATGGTCACGGCGGGAGGTTCCTTCGGCGGCGCCCGGCGGGTAGAATCGGCGGGCGGTGCGATGTTCAAAACAGGCAGTATAATGTTCCCGGCCCGCAAGGCAAGTGGGCCCTGCTGCCTTGCACCGCGCCGGTCAATCGTCCAGAATAGGGTTTCAGCCATGGAACTGGGTATTCACGTCGGAACCTTTCGGCGGTCCACGATCGAGGAGTCACTGCAGGCCGTGCTCGATCACGGGCTGCAGTACGTGCACCTGAGCCTGAAGCGTCCCGGGGGCCCCCCCGCCGCCGACGCGGTCGATCCCCTGCTGGCCGCGGAGGCCGCGCGGGTGCTGGTCGAAACGGGCCTGCGCGCCGCCTCGCTTTCCGGCACGTTCAACATGGCCCACCCGGACCCGTCGGTCCGGCGGCGCGGCTTGGCGTGGCTGGGCGAGGTGGCGCCGCTGGCGGAGCACTTCGGCGCCCCCATCGTCTCCCTGTGCACCGGCACACGGAACGCCGAAAGCATGTGGCGCGGGCATCCGGACAACGCATCGCCGGAGGCCTGGCGCGACTTCACCGAGACGCTGGAAGAGGCGCTTCCACTTGCCGAGCGTTACGGCGTGGCATTGGGCATCGAGCCGGAGCCGGCCAACGTGGTCGACGGCCCCCAGAAGGCCCGGCGCCTGCTCGACGAGTTCGCATCGCCGCGCCTGAAGATCATCTTCGACCCGGCGAACCTGGTGGGGCCGCAGTCGCTCGGCGACCCGTGGGCCGCAATCGACGAAGGGTTCGACCTGCTGGGGCCCGACGTCGTCCTGGCCCACGCCAAGGAGCTTGCCGCCGACGGGACTGCGGGGGGGTTGGCCCCCGGCGCAGGCGTGATCGACTGGCGGCACGTGTTCGACCGGCTCCGGCAGGCGGGGTTCGACGGCTGCGTGGTGCTCCACAGCCTCGAGGAGGCCGACGTGCGCACGGCCGTGCGGTTCCTAGCTCGCTGTATGGCCGGGGAGGGGGGCTAACGGTGCGCTCAGAAATAACTTGAACAAATTGTAGTAGGCACACGCCGTGTGCCGTTCGCAAATTTCGGCACACGGCGTGTGCCTACTACACTGCCCTAACGGGAGGCCTTTAGCCATGAAGGGAATCGGACGGCCCGTTTCCGAGGGGCTTTGACGCCCCATACGCAACTCGAACTCGAAGGGAGAAATCGCATGAGAATGGCAGTCGATGCCCGTATTCTGGGAGTGTGTCTCACGGCCTGGACCGCGCTGGGGATGCCCTCGGCGCAGGCCGGCGCGCCGTCCCCGAGCAGGCCGAACATCCTGTTCGCTTTCGCCGACGACTGGGGGTACCCGCACGCAGGCGTGTACGGCGATACCACGGTTCAAACGCCCACGTTCGACCGCGTCGCCCGCGAAGGCGTGCTGTTCAAGAACGCCCATATCTCGTCGCCGTCGTGCACGCCGTCGCGGGGGGCCGTGTTGGCCGGGCAGCACTTCTGGCGGCTGGGCGAGGCGGCCAACCTGTGGTCGCGGTTTCCCGACGACGTGCTCGTCTATCCCGACCTGCTGGCCGAAACCGGCGGCTACTTCGTCGGCCACACGCGCAAGGGCTGGGGGCCCGGACGCCTCGGCGACCGCCGCGTCAATCCCGCCGGGCCGGGCTTCGCCAACTTCGCGCAGTTCCTCAAGCAACGCCCCCGGGGGCAGCCCTTCTGCTTCTGGTTCGGCAGCCAGGACCCGCACCGGAGCGTCCGCCGCGACGGCGCCGCGCTGCGCAAAGCCATGGGCATCGACCCGGCCGACGTAACCGTCCCGCCCATGCTGCCCGACGTCCCCGCGGTGCGCGATGACATTGCCGAATACTACGCCCAGGTGCAGCGCTTCGACCGCGAGGTGGGCGAACTGCTGCGGCTGCTCGAGGAGCACGGCGAACTGGACAACACCCTCGTGGTGATCAGCAGCGATCACGGATGGTCGTTCCCGCGCGGGAAGGCGAACCTGTACGACGTGGGCACCCGCGTGCCGCTGGCCGTGCGCTGGCCGGCGGGCATCGGCACGCCCGGCCGGGTCGTTACCGACTTCGTGAGCATCCCCGACCTGGCGCCGACCCTCCTGGAAGTCGGCGGGGTGGCCGTGCCCGAGCAGATGACCGCCCGCTCCATCCTGCCCTTGCTGACCAGCGACGCCGAGGGGCGCATCGACCCGGCGCGCGATCACGTGTTGACCGGCCGCGAGCGCCACACACCGGCGCAGGAGCGGGGCAACAGCGGGGGCTATCCGATGCGGGCCATCCGCACCGATCGGTTCCTCTATATTCGCAACTACAAGCCCGAGCGATGGCCGGTGGGCACCCCCGACTTCCCAAACGCCCACCTCGAGGGCGCCTGGCTGGGCGATACCGACAACGGGCAGGCGAAGTACTACATGTGGGCGAACCGCGACGATCCCGACGTGCGCCCGCTGTACGACCTGGCGTTCGCCAAGCGGCCGGCCGAGGAGCTGTACGACGTCGAAAAGGACCCCGACCAGTTCCACAACGTTGCCGGCGACCCCGACTACGCCGACGCGCGACGCGAATTGGCCGAGCGGCTCACGCGGTATCTGCGCCAAACCGGCGACCCGCGCGAACTGGGCACCGATGACGAAATGGACAAGGTCGAGTACTTCGGAGGGGTCCCCCGCTGGCCCGGGCAAAAGGTGATCGAACGGTTTACCACACCGGACCAAGAGGAACCGTGAAGGGGGCAAGAACGGACTTCGAGCCCGACACCGAGCAGGGCAACTCCGGCCCCTTCGGCACGGCCGAGATTCGCCAGGGCCGGTACACGACCGCGGGGAATCGGGGCGTGGTCGGCGGGCCGCACCTGGTGCGCATCACCGGCAGCGACGGCGTTCCGTTGGAAGTTGCCGATGAAGGCTCGATCGATCCTCGCGGCATGCCGCTGTTCCCCGAATACGTAGGGCGCGCCGACCTGCCCCACGCCAACAGCACGTGGGACTTC
>SKJM01000475.1 GCA_007122045.1 Planctomycetales bacterium
ATCGACGCCGATGCCGCCCGCACGTATATTCGTCAGCGCAACGCGGCACGGGAGCCGGCGTTATCGGCCATTGCCGTCCGGACGGCCCGCTATTTCGCCCTCCGGTTGGGCGACCTGCGGGGGCCGTCGCGGCGGCGGGCCGTGGTCACCGCCCGCGACGTGGCCATGTACCTCGCCCGATCGCTGACCAGCCACAGCCTGGAACAGATCGGGCTTTACTTTGGCGGCCGGGACCACACCACCGTGCTGCATGGGTGCCGCAAGACGGGCAGCCTCCTGGACAGCGACCCCATGGTGCAGCAGGCCGTTCGTCACCTTGTAAGTAAATGGAGGGCCGCCGGTTGAACTTCGTGGTTCGCCCGAACGGTGGAAAACCCGTCGGCCGGCTGGCGGCGAACCGTCGGTCTTTCGCGGGTTGTCGACAGCCGCCGAGCGCCCGGCCGGGGGCGGTCCCGCCGGCGACGGCCGGCCGACGCGCCGCCGTCAGCCGGCCGATAGGTTTTCCACAGGGGAAACCTCGCATGGAACGTCGTAAGTCGTTGCCGCCAAAGCAGTTGCGGAAGTACACCCGCAACCGGAACACGAATGCCGGTTGGCACTACTACGAGTACTGAAAAGTCAATGATAGAAAAGGTATGAATACAATCGCCCGAGCCACGTGGAGACGGCACATCGCCTATCGAAGGCTCTTAGTTGGAGGATCCCCCCATGAAAATTGTTTGCCAGCGTGAAACCCTTTCCCATGCATTCCAAACCGCCGCGGCCGTTGCCCCCAGCCGCAGCAGCAAGCCCGTCCTGCAAAGCCTCAAACTCGACGCGGCGGACTCGGCCGGCATCCTTTCAGGCACCGACCTGGAAACCGGCATCCGCATGGAGGTGAGCAACCTGGACGTCGAGGCCGAAGGCAGCGTCCTGTTGCCCATTGATCGTTTCGGCTCGATCCTGCGGGAAAGTTCCGATGAAAAGCTTACCGTCGAGACCGACGGTCGGCAGATTCAGGTGCGCGGCGTCCAAAGCGAGTTCCAACTGCCGTCGGTGAACCCGGACGAATTTCCCACGGTCCCCGAGTTCCACGAGGAGCGGTACCATGAAGTGGCGGTGCCCTTCTTGCGCGAGTTGATTCGGCGCACCGTGTTTGCGACCGACAACGAGAGCAGCCGATACGCCTTGGGCGGGGCCCTGGTGGAGTTGACCGACGACGGCGTCACCGCCGTGGCGACCGACGGCCGCCGCCTGGCCCGGCAGGAAGGGCCCGGCAAGTCGGTGGGCGGTCACGTCACCGGCGACAACACGGTGATCATTCCAACGAAGGCGATGCAGTTGATCGAGCGGGCGCTGGACGACCGTGCCGGTACCGCGCAAATCGCCGCACGGGAGAACGACGTACTCGTGCGGAGCGGCGCGGTGACGATCTATGCCCGGCTGGTCGAGGGCCGGTTTCCCCGCTGGCGGGAGGTGTTTCCGCGGCACGGCGAATACGACTGCGTGCGGCTGGAACTGCCCATCGGCCCGTTCTACGCCGCCGTGCGGCAGGCGGCCATCGTGACCACGGCGGAACACCGGGGCGTCGAGTTCGCGTTCGCCGACGGCCGGGCAACCCTTGCTGCCCACGGCGCCGAACACGGCGAATCGCACATCGAGCTGCCCGTGGCCTACGAAGGCGATCCGTTGGTGATCAGTCTCGATCCGCGCTACCTGAGCGATTTCCTGCGGGTGCTTAGCCCCGACAAGACCTTCACCCTGGAGCTGCGCGGATCGAAAACGGCCGCCGTATGCGTGACCGACGACGGCTACGGCTACGTGGTGATGCCGCTTGCAAGGGGCGAGCGGGGATGACCCGATTGCCGAGGTCAGCGATGAGACAAGGGCCCGTACGAATTGCCGACGTGGTGAGCGAGTTGGTCGGGCGGCGCGGGTTCGCGCGGGTTCGGACCGCCGAGGCCTTCGAGCGCGCGTGGCGGGACGCCGCCGGCGAACTGCTGGCCGGCTACAGCCGGGTGGGCGAGCTGCGCCGCGGCAAGCTGGAGGTGATCGTGGCCAACTCGACCCTCGTGCAGGAGCTTTCGTTCCAGAAGCCGGCCATCCTGAAGCGGCTGGGCGAGCACCTGCCCGGCGAACGAATCCGCGACCTTCGCTTCCGCGTCGGGCCCGTGGGATAGGCTTCCAGCCTGTCTTTTCCGCCGACAGGCTGGAGCCCTATCCCACACCTCGTGCTAACGCAACCACCCTACGACCAGGAAAACCTGATGCCAGACGAAACTCCCCCGGTTCCCCCGAACGATGCTCCCCTGCCCGCCGGCGATGCCGACAGCGCCGAAGACTACCAGCTTCAGCCGGGCGAAGACGCCGGCTACACCGCCCGCGACCTCGAGCACCTGACCGACCTGGAGCACGTGCGCGAGCGGCCGAGCATGTACATTGCCGATACGACGCTGCGCGGCCTGCACCACCTGGTGTACGAGGTGGTGGACAACTCGATCGACGAGGCGATGGCCGGCCACGCCGCCAAGATTGCCGTGACCATTCACAACGACGGGTCGGTGGAAGTGGTCGACGACGGCCGCGGTATCCCGGTCGAGCACCACTCGGACCTGGGCTTCTCGACGCTCCAGGGCGTGATGACCGTGTTGAAGTTCGGCGGGAAGTTCAAGAAGGGGGCGTATCAGACCTCCGGCGGGCTGCACGGCGTGGGTGTGACCGTGGTGAACTTCCTTTCCGAGTGGTGCGAAGTGGAGGTCCGCCGCGGGGGGCACGTGTACCAGCAGGAATACGAGCGCGGCGTACCCACCTCCGACGCCCGCCGCATCGGCCGCACCGACCTGCGCGGCACCAAGATCACCTTCAAGCCCGACCCCCTCATCTTCCCCAACACGAGCTTCCAGTACGGTATCCTGTACCGGCGGCTCCAGGAGCTGGCGTTCCTGAATAAGGGCGTGCGCGTCGTGTTCCACGACGAGCGCACCGATGAAGGCGAAACGTTCCACTACGAAAACGGCATTATCGAGTTCGTTCAGTATCTCAACCGCGCCAGCGAACCGATCCACGACGAAGTGATCTACCACAGCGGCATGTACCAGGGGGTCGGGCTGGAAGTGGCCATGCAGTATTCGTCGGAGTTCACCGAAAACGTACACTCGTACGTGAACAACATCTGCACCACCGAGGGCGGCACCCACGTCTCCGGCTTCCGCACCGCGCTGACCCGCACGTTGAACGCGTACGGGAAGAAGGCGGGCGTATTCAAGGACCTGGTGCCTACCGGCGATGACCTGCGCGAGGGACTGACCGCCATCCTCGCGCTGCGGGTGCCGGAGCCCCAGTTCGAAGGCCAAACCAAGACCAAGCTGGGCAACAGCGAGATCGAGGGGATCGTCAACTCGGCGATCGGCGACCACCTGGCAAGCTACCTCGAGGAGAACCCCAAGAGCGCCCGCATTATCGTCCAGAAGGGACTCGTGGCGGCCGAGGCGCGCGAGAGCGCGCGGAAGGCCCGGGCCCTGGTGCGCGAACGCAAGGGCGCGCTGGCCGGCGGCCCCCTGCCGGGCAAGCTCCGCGACTGCACCAGCAAGGAAGTCGACCGGTGCGAACTGTACCTGGTCGAGGGCGATTCGGCCGGCGGCAGCGCCGAGGGCGGCCGCATGCGCGAGTTCCAGGCCATCCTCCCGCTGCGCGGCAAGATCATCAACGCCTACAAGTCGCGCGAGGACAAGGTGCTGGCCAACGAGGAGGTCCGCAGCATCATCGCGGCGGTCGGCTCCGGCATCGGCGAGGAAATGGACCTCGCCAGGCGGCGCTACGGCAAGATCATCATCATGACCGACGCCGACGTCGACGGCTCCCACATCCGAACCCTGCTGCTGACCTTCTTCTACCGGCAGATGTACGACCTGGTGAAGGCGGGCCTGGTGTTCGTGGCCCAGCCTCCTTTGTTCCGCGTGCGGCACCGCAAGAAGGTGTATTACGTGCAGACCGAAGAGGAGATGAAGCAGCAACTCATGGAGAACGGGCTGGCCGAAACGGTGTTCGACCCGGGCGACGGCCGGCGCATCGAAGGCCCTGCGCTGGAGCAGCTTTGCCGCGTGCTGGCGGCGCTGGAGGAGTCGCTCATCGCGTTGGAGCGGCGGGGCGTGAGCCTGAAGATGCACGCCGCCCGGCAGGACCCCGATTCCGGGAAGCTGCCGGTCTTCCACGTGTTCCTCGGCAAGGAGGACCACTGGTTCGCGGCGCGCAGCGACATGGAGGATTTTCTCGCGCACCAGGAGCGGCAGGCGGGCGAAGAGCTGAAGGTGGAGGCGACCACCGGCCTGGAGGCCCAGCTCGAAAACGGGGCCGAGGCGCCGAAAATCCGCATTGTCGAGTTCCACGAGGTCCGCTCGATCAACGCGCACCTGGCCGAGCTTCGGAAGATGGGCTTCGAGATCGACGCGCTGATTCCCCAGGAGCGCACGGGCGTCGAGGAGCCCCGCTATACGCTCGGCCGCGGCGAGCAGGAGCAGGGCCTCGAGGACCTGCGCGGCCTGCTGGCCGGGGTGCGGGCCGCCGGCGAAAAGGGCCTCCAGATTACCCGGTTCAAGGGCCTGGGTGAAATGAACGCCGAGGAGCTGCGCGACACCACGCTCACGCCCGGCAACCGCACCCTCCTGCAAGTGACCATGGACGACGCCAGCGCCGCCGACGACCTGTTCCGCATCCTCATGGGCGACAAGGTCGAGCCCCGCCGCGAGTTCATCGAAAAGCACGCCCTCGAAGCCCGAAACCTCGACGTGTAAACCAAGGATGGATTGAAGATCCCGATTAGTCGTCGCCGTTTGGGGCTTCGGAGCGGTCGGCCTCCCCGGTTCGCTGCCGGGCGGCCAACCGGGCGGCTGCCTGCCGCCGGGTCGCCTCGTCCAGAGCAATGCCCTGCTCGATGAAGCGTTCGGCCGTCTCAACGCTGTGCCGGCCCACCAGCTTGCGGCGGACCCAGCCCTCCGGGGTTCTGCGGAACATGACCAACTGCGGGACCGGCCCGCCGCCGGTAAGCCGCTGGGCCAGTCGGGCTTCGCGCCTGGCATTGACTCGGGCAAAGACGATCCGGCCGAACCACCGCCGCCGGCGAAGCTCCGGCAACACGTGCCGTTTCATGGCCTGGCAGGGCGGGGAGCCGTCGGTGCCCACCATCACGACCATGGGCCCGCCCGATTCCAGGATGGCCTTGTAGGCCGCCGCATACGTCTCGGCGTCGGCCTCCGGCTCGGAAGCCAGTAGCGAAAGGCACATCGCACCGGCCAGCATGAGATACGTCATGGGCGTTTCTCCCAGGAGGAAGGCGGTTGGTGGGACTGGTGTCAGGGGGCTATAATTGGGGGGCACGTGGGCAGGGCGAGGGGACTACCTCACGCATCGGGTCGAGCGGCTGCTCCCGCCGCGAGGCGTTTATACTAGTATACCCGAAGCGGCGACGCGGGCAAGAGGTGGGGCCGAAATTTGTAGCAGGCGTAGCAGGCACGCTCCGTCGTGCCCTCCGCTGAACTGGCGAGTGATTGGGATACCTCGATAGCGTGCACCTGGAAACGGAAGATACGGCTGTTCTTCCCATCCCTCGGGCACGACTGTTTCCTGGCTGCCCTCGACGGGGGCCTGTCGCCATGGCAACCACTGCGATAAAGTGAACTTGTCGGGCCGCCTCCGGCAATGGCAAACCCCCACTTCCTGGCACGCTCCTCGAAGGGCCGTTATGAAGCTCCGTGTTGGTCTGATCGGCCTGGGCGATACGTGGCAGCAACGGTACGCGCCGGCCCTGCGCACGCTGTCCGACCGATTCGAGGTCCGGGCGGTTTGCGATCAGGTCGGCCACCGGGCCGAGCGGGCCGCCGCCGAGTTCAAGGCGTCGGTGGTTGAAGGATACCGGGCCCTGGTCGGCC
>SKJM01000237.1 GCA_007122045.1 Planctomycetales bacterium
ATCAGGGCCACGGGTCGTTCGTTCGGCATCAGCAAGGTCTCCGTAATCGTAGGACTCTCAATCAATACTCGCCGTATTCCCGCAGGGTCTCCACCATGGCCATCAGGTTTTCGGGTTTCACCGACGAGTGGATGCTGTTCGAGCTGGACAGGCAGTACCCGCCGCCCGGTTTGGCCGTCTCGATGGTCCACCGGGTAACCTCGCGCACTTCGTCGGCCGGCGCCTGGCTGAGCAGGTATCCGCAGTCGATGTTGCCCACCAGGCAAATCCGATCGCCGTACCGCTCCTTGACAAGGCCGATGTCCATGCCGGCCTGCGGCTCCAGGGGGTTCAGGGCGTCGATGCCGGCGTCGACCAGCATGTCGAGGATGCCCATGATGTTCCCGTCGGTGTGCTTGATCACGTACGCGCCGGCCTCGTGCGCGGCTTCAATGCACCGGGTGAGCCCCGGCAGGATGAACTCCCGGAAGTGGACCGGCGACATGAGCGTCGCGTGCTTGTCGGCGTAGTCGTCGCCGAACACCACCACGTCGACCCCCGCGGCAATCATCCGCTGCATCGCGCGGATGTCGTAACTGAGGCACACGTCGATCAACTCGTGCACGAAGGCGGGCCGCTCGACCATGTCCATCAGGAACTGCGTGGTGCCGCGGAGGAAGGCCGGGTTGAAGAAGGCGTCGCGGCAGATGGCCGAGAGGGCCTTCGTGCCCTTGTACCGGGCGACGATCTCGGGGATGGTTCCGAGCACGTCGTCGGCTTCCGGGTCGGGCGGGGTGTAGCTGTTCAGGTCTTCGGGGCGCTGGATGGGCCCTTCGACCGGTACGGGCGTGCTTTCCGGGCCGAACGCCCGGATGACGCCCCACTTGTCGCGAAACAGCCCCTTCGCCTCGTCGATGAACTCGACGTTGTCGCGACTCCACGAGCTGCGGTTCTGGCCCACGTTGTCCAGCCCGAGCCACTCGTTGAACTCGAAGTAGCTCGCCCCGGGCAGCAAGGCCTGCTGCACCCGTTCGTCGATTACACACTCGAACAGCGGCACGCGGTCAGGCTGCCGGCGCTCGAGGGCCGCGGTCACTCGCTGCAGGGAGTTCATGTGGTTTCCTTCGGGTGGGGTTGCCCCTGTATTAGTTGGCCAGCCGGCCGGGCGCGCGGAGATTCCTCCCCTTGCGCTTCGTGGCCGAATCGCCCAGGTCGTCGCGCATCTGCTCGGCGTAGCCCTTCAGCCGCGCGACGATCTCGGGATGCTGCTCGGCCACGTCTTCGGTTTCACCGACGTCGTTGTCCATGTCGTACAGTTCCAGGCCCGTGCGCGCGGTCGAATACGGCACCGGGAAGCCGTCGTCGCGGCCCTCGCGGCCGGCCAGCGTCCGGTACGCGTGCGGAAAGTGCAGCTTCCACCGGCCGCTGCGAATCGCCTGGAGTTCCCGGCCGTGATACAGGGCGTAGAACTCGTGCGGGCTTTTCGCGCCGGGCCGGCCCTCGATCAGCGGCAGGATGCTCTTCCCGTCGATGATGCGGTCCTCCGGCAAGGCGACGTCGAGAATCTCGGCCAGCGTGGGCAGGATGTCGATGGTGGCGGCCAACTCGTTGCAAACGGTGCCGGGTGGAATGCGGGCGGGCCAGCGCATGATGCAGGGCACGCGGAATCCGCCGTCGAACGTCGTGCCCTTCCCCTCCCGCAGCGGCAGCGCGCTGCCGCCGTGCGTCCCGTACGAAAGCCACGGCCCGTTGTCCGACGTGAAGATCACCAGCGTGTTCTCGTCGAGCCCGAGGCGCTCCAGGGTTTCGAGTATCTGCCCGACCGACCAGTCGATCTCCATGATCACGTCGCCGTAGAGGCCGCGCTCCGACTTGCCGGCGAACTTGTCGGAAACGTACAACGGCACGTGCGGCATCGGATGGGCCAGGTATACAAGAAAGGGCTGGTCCCGGTGCTGCTCGATGAACCGGACCGTCCGCTCGGTGAACCACGTGGTGAACATGGTCTGGTCCTCGGGCGTGACTTCCTCGTTGACGATGCGTTCGCCCTCGATCATCGGCAGCGCGGGGAATCGCTTGCCGGCGGTGGGATGGTGGGGCCACATGTCGTTCGAGTAGGGGATGCCGAAGTACTCGTCGAAGCCGTGGCGCAGCGGCAGGAACTCGGGGTGATGCCCGAGGTGCCACTTCCCATAGACGGCTGTTGCGTAACCTCGGTTTTTGACCAGGTCGCCCAGGGTCAGCTCGTCCTCATGGATGCCGTGTCGGCTTCGCGGCCCCAGGGCGCCGAGAATGCCAACCCGCACGTTGTAACAGCCGGTGAGCAGCGACGCGCGGGAGGCCGAGCACACGGCCTGCGAGACGTAGAAGTCGGTCAACCGCATCCCTTCTTCCGCCATCCGGTCCAGGTGGGGGGTTTCGATGTCGGGCGAGCCGAAACACCCGACGTCCTGGTACCCCTGGTCGTCGGTGAACACGATCACTACATTGGGTCGGTCAGCCCCACCCTCTTGGGGCGTCGTGTCGTCCGATCGGCCTGGTGTGGGCAACATTCCAACCAAGAGGGCAAGGAGTGTCACAAATCGGGGCATGGCAGTTTCCTCCGGTCTCGGGGTGGGTCCGGGCGCGAACCGAATCGGCGCGGGCTGGGTGGTTCCGGTTGCGGGTGGTTCACCCACGCGATGACGCTGCGAGCATACCACAACGGCTGGACGTTACAAGGCGCCCTGTCCGTTCCCCGCGCGGCGGTGCCGGAAAGAACTTGCCGCCGGACACTTGCCACAGGCATGGGGTTCCGGCTACAATAGAGACATCGGTTCGAGGGTTGACTCTCTCGCAGCCCGGTTGGAGGGTATGAACTATGGCGGACGCGGGATGGATTCTCGTTGGGGCGATCGCCCTGATCGCCGTTGCGGTAGCGGTGGCTTGGCGGCCGTTAAGGGCCCGGTGGCTTGAGTGCCAATTCAGCCGGGCACGGCGCGATTTCCACCGCCAGCGCGAGCGGCTCGAAGCAAAATTCGTGTGTCTGGCCGCGTCGGAATGTCCCGTCGAGGACGGGGCGTGGGACCAGTGCCAGTTCGACGACGACGTGGCGTACGTGCGCAACCGATCGACGGGCGAGCTGTCGGCGTTTGCGGCGTTCCGCCTCGGCATCGACACGTACGATGTCCGCCCGCGCGGCTCGTACGATCTGATGGGGAACCTGCGCGCGGGAACGGCCGTGTTCCGATTCGACGGGCGTCGATGGGAGACCGATGGCCGCGCGATCCTGAACCTGAGTCCCTTCGAGGCGATCCGATTCTATCAGGACGACCTCGAAATGGTCGGCCAGGAATAATGACTTCCCCGATGAGCAACTAGATGGAACCAACGCCCCAGCGCCCGCCCGCTCCACCGTCGCCCAACGGCGATCCGCCTTCGACGAAGCCGGTGGCCGGTCGGCCGCGCCCCAGCGGCACGTTTCTGTTCATGCTGTTGGTGCTGGCGCTCGTGCTCGGTATTATGTATTTTCACCAGGGGGCCGAGCCGCGGTCCCGAATCACCTACGGCGTCTTTCGGGAGCAACTCCGGGCCGGGAACATCGAGCGGGTCGAGGTGCAGGGCGAGGTGCTCCGCGGCGAGTTCGTCGAGCCGCCGCCCGATCCGCAGCGCGAGGCCGACGACGGCGAGGCGGCGAAGCTGCACAAGCACTTTGCCACCACGCTCCCCTCGGGTGACGTGCTCGGCAGCCCCCTAGACGAAGAGCTGCTCGAACGGCTGGGCGACCGGTACAAGGCCGTCCCGCCCACCGACGGCACCATGTGGTTCTTCGGCGCGAACATCCTCATTGTCGTCCTGTTGTTCGCCGCCTTGTGGTTCATGTTCCGCCGCGCCCGCGATCAGGTGCTCGGCGGCGGGCTGATGAGCGGCTTCAGCAAGAGCCCGGCACGCCGGTACGAATCGGACGACCGGCGGGTGACCTTCGCCGACGTGGCCGGGCTGCAAGGCGTCAAGCACGATTTGGAGGAAGTGGTCGAGTTCCTCAAGAACCCGAAAAAGTTCCAGCGGCTCGGTGGCCGGGTTCCCAAAGGAATCCTGCTGATGGGGCCGCCGGGAACGGGCAAGACGCTGCTCGGCCGGGCCGTGGCCGGGGAAGCCGGCGTGCCCTTCTTCTCCATTACCGGCTCCGAGTTCATTCAGATGTTCGTGGGCGTGGGCGCCAGCCGGGTGCGCGACATGTTCGCCACCGCCAAGCAAAACGCCCCCTCCATCCTGTTCATCGACGAGATCGACGCCGTGGGGCGGCACCGCGGGGCCGGGTTGGGCGGCGGAAACGACGAACGCGAGCAGACGCTCAACCAAATCCTTAGCGAAATGGACGGATTCACCCAGTCCGAGTCGGTCATCGTCATGGCCGCCACCAACCGCCCCGACGTGCTCGACCCCGCCTTGCTGCGCCCCGGACGGTTCGACCGGCACATCACCGTCGATCGGCCGAACCTGCCGGGCCGCCTGGCCATCTTCAAGGTCCATACCCGCGATCTCCCCCTCGGCGACGACGTCGACCTCCAGCGGCTGGCCGCCGGCACCGTCGGCCTGACCGGGGCCGACATCCGCAACCTAGTCAACGAAGCGGCGCTGTGGGCCAGCCGCAGCGACCAACAGTGGGTCAGCATGGCCGACTTCGACTACGCCCGCGACAAGGTCCTCATGGGCGCCAAACGCGAGGAAGTGCTCAGCGACCGCGAGAAACGCATGACGGCGTACCACGAGTCGGGCCATGCCCTGCTGGCCTGGCTGACCCCGGGCGGCGACCGGGTGCACAAGGTCTCCATCATTCCCCGGGGCCGGTCGCTGGGGGCCACCCAGCTTTTGCCCGACGAGGACCGGCTCCATATTGCCGAAACCGAACTGAAGCAGCGGCTGCTGTTCCTGCTGGGCGGCCGCGTGGCCGAAAAAATGGTGTTCGACGAGTTGAGCGCAGGCGCCGAAGACGACCTGAAGAAGGCCACCCAAATCGCCCGCCGAATGGTGACCCACTGGGGCATGAGCGACCGCCTCGGACCGGTGGCCTTCCGCGACGGCGACGAGCACCCGTTCCTGGGCCGCGAGATGGCCGAACCCCGCCGCTTCAGCGAACACACGGCCCGCGTCATCGACGAGGAGGTCGTCCGCATCCTTCGCGAAGCCTCGGAATTGGCCGAGCGGATGCTCACCGAGCACCGCGCGCAGCTCGATCAGCTTGCCGGCGCCTTGGTCGAGTCGGAAACGCTCGACCTTGAGGAGATCGAGGAACTCATCGGCCCCGCCACGTGCCGATGAACCACGGTTGTTGGAGTTCACGCTTGAGCGTGCGAGCCAGGCATGTGCGATATCCGGCACGCTGAAGCGTGAACTCCAACAGGGCGAGCTGCGAATTGGCGCCCGATCACCGCCCCACCGAATTGCTCAAGCCGAAGCCCTATGCTCACCGGTTTCCCGCTCCGCGCCACTCGCCCGATCGGCAGGACCTCCGTTGGGGCACTCGAACTGGACGATTTTCTGGAGGCGCCGCGCGTGGCGGCCGCCTTCGAACGGCGTCTTCAACCAGATATCGACGATCCGGTCGAGCAGATTCTCGGCCACAATGCCGCCGGCAAGGCAAAGCACGTTCAGATCGTTGTGCCGGCGGCTGAGTTCCGCGGTCAGCTCGTCGTGGCAGGGGGCCGCCCGAACTCCCGCCACCTTGTTCGCCGCCATGCACATGCCCAGCCCGCTGCCACAGACGAGGATGCCGCGGTCGACCTCGCCGCCGGCGACCTTTCGGGCAACGAGTTCGGCGATGTCGGGGTAGTCGCAGTCGGCATGGGCGTGCGTACCCACGTCGACCACCTCCTGCCCCAGCCGCGCAAGCAACTCGACCAAGACGCCTCGCATCCGTACCCCACGATGATCGCTGCCGA
>SKJM01000335.1 GCA_007122045.1 Planctomycetales bacterium
GGCCGAGCCCGAGGCGTGGCGCATCATCAGCGTCCAGTTCCACAAGGAATGGGAGCGGCTGTGGGAACGGTCGCCGTGACCGGATGATCCATGACGATGTAGGGTGGTGACAAGCAAGCCAAGAGCCTGGTGGGACTTCGGTCGCTCGGCCGGGCCTGCTTCCATCGCACGACGTGCAAACCAGCCAGGCGTGGCTTGCGCAGTCCCACCAAGGACTTGCGCGCCCTCGTCCCTGCATGAATCATCCGGGTCAGGCTTCCTTCAATGCGGCAATCAGATCGAGCATGGCCTTCTTGCCGTCGGCGAAGAACATCAGGCAGTTGTCGGCGGCGAACAGCGGATTGGGGATGCCGGCGAAGCCCGGGCTGAGGCTCCGCTTCACCACGACGACGGTTCGGGCCTTGTCGACGTCAAGGATGGGCATGCCGCCGATGGCGCTGCGGGGGTCGCGGGCAACGGGGTTGACCACGTCGTTGGCCCCGATGACCAGCACGACGTCGGTCTGCGCGAAGCTCGGGTTGACGGCATCCATCTCCTGGAGCTTCTCGTACGGCACCTCGGCCTCGGCCAGCAGCACGTTCATGTGGCCCGGCATGCGGCCGGCCACCGGGTGAATGGCGTACTCGACCTCGATGCCGCGCGCTTCGAGCAGGTCGCCCAGATCGCGCACGGCGTGCTGCGCCTGGGCCACGGCCATGCCGTAGCCGGGCACGATAACGGCGCGGCGGGCGTTGTCGAACAGCATGGCCACCTCCTCGGCCGACGTGGCTTTCACCCGGCCCCCGTACACCTCGTCGGCCGTGGCGTCGGCCTCGCTCGGCGCCAGCACGCCGAACAGCACGTTCCCCAGCGACCGGTTCATCGCCTTGCACATGATGTTCGTGAGGATCAGCCCCGAGGCGCCCACCAGCGACCCGGCGATGATCAGCACCGAGTTGCTCAATACAAAGCCGGTGGCGCACGCCGCCAGACCGCTGTAGGAGTTCAGCAGGGCGATGACCACGGGCATGTCGGCGCCGCCGATGGGGTTGACGAGGAACCAGCCGAGCACCGACGCGACGACGACCAGGGACCAGAACATCATCACCGGCGCGGGCGACATCAGCGCGGCGGCCAGCAGCGCCGCGCACAAGACGGCCAGGCCGATGTTCAGCGCCTGCATGCCGGGAAACACCCACGGCTTGCGGAACTTCTGGAACTCGCGCAGCTTGCAGAAGGCCAGCAGGCTGCCCCAGAAGGTGACCGCGCCGATTACCCCCGCCAGGAATGCGGCGATGATCGAGGCGTCGAGCAGGGGGGCGCCCAGGCGGGCGGAGGCCATCACCTCGTACGGTCCGGGGCGGGTCAGTTCGGCCCCGGCCACGAACACGCTCGCGCCGCCGCCGAACCCGTTGAACAGGGCCACCAGTTCCGGCATGGCGGTCATTTCGATCTTCACCGCCACCACGGCGCCGATCAGCCCGCCGATCACCAGCCCCACGATGATGAGCGTATAGCCGACCACGTCGTGGTGAATGAGCGTGGCGAGCACCGCCACGAGCATGCCGAGGGCGCCGAGCAGGTTCCCGCGTACGGCGGTTCGCGGGTGGGTGAGGCCCTTCAGTCCGAGGATGAACAGAACGGCCGCTACCAGGTACGCCAGCGCGATAATCGTTGTTTGGTCCATAACAATGAAGCCGCGACCGTGGGGCGCGGGGCGTTTGGGCGACCGCTGGTCGCCGGGTGTTCGGAGCGACCGTTGGTCGCCGTGTTGTGGGCGCGACCACCGGTCGCGGTCTTATTCGTGGGGGCGTTTGCGTCGGAACATTTCCAACATGCGGTTGGTCACGAGGAATCCGCCCACGACGTTGATCGTGGCCAGGATGACGGCCAGCGTGCCCAGGACGGCCACGGCCGTTTGGTTTTCGTGTCCGGCCGCCAGCAGCGCCCCGACCAGCGTGATGCCGGAAATGGCGTTGCTGCCCGACATCAGCGGCGTATGCAGCGTGGGCGGAATCTTGGTGATGATTTCGAAGCCCACGAAGATGGCCAGCACGAAGATCGTAAGGGCGGCCAGCAGGGGCAGTGCTTCCGGCTGGTCAGCGGCCCCCTGCCCGGCCTCGGCCGCGAGCAGGATCAGGGAGTTTGCGGTCATGGGGAAGTCTCCTCGGGATCGGCGCCGCCCGTGGACGGCGGCTGAAGGCCCAGCAGTTCGCACACCCGCGGGTGAACGACCTTTCCGTCGCGGGCAACGAGCGTATCGCGGGTAATTTCGTCGGTGAGGTCGAGGTTCAGTTGGCCGTCCGAAAGCAGATGCAGCAGGAACGTCGTGATGTTCTTCGCGTACATCTGACTGGCATGATAGGGAACTTCGGCGGGAAGGTTCGTCGGCCCCAGGATGGTCACGTTCCCTTCGGTTACCGTTTTTCCGGGCTGGGTCAGCTCGCAGTTGCCCCCCCGCTCGGCGGCCAGGTCGACCACGACGGAACCGACCGGCATACCGGCGACCATTTCCTTGGTCAGCAGGGTAGGCGCCTTTTTGCCGGGCACCGCAGCGGTGGTGACCACCAGGTCGGTTTCGGCGAGGACCCGGGCCATCATTTCACGTTGTTTGCGGTAGAACTCCTCGTCCATCTGCCGGGCGTAACCGCCTTGGTCTTCGGCGCCGGCGGCGTCGAGTTCGAACTCGACGAACTTGGCGCCCAGGCTTTGCACCTGCTCCTTCACAGCGGAGCGGACATCGTAGGCCGAGACCACGGCGCCGAGCCGCCGGGCCGTGGCAATGGCTTGCAGCCCGGCTACCCCCGCCCCGATGATGAAGACCCTGGCCGGCGAGAGGGTTCCCGCCGCCGTCATGAGCATGGGGAACATTTTGGGTAAGGCGATAGCCCCCAGCAGGACCGCCCGGTAGCCCGCCACGGTGGCCATGGCCGACAGCACGTCCATGCTTTGGGCGCGGGTGATGCGGGGCATCAGCTCGAGGGCGAACAGGGTGACGCCTGTGTCGGCCACCGGGCGGGCGGCCCCGGGTTCGCCCAGCGGATCGGCCATGCCGATCACAACCTGGCCCGGGCGCAAGCGTTCCAGGTCGGCCACGCCGGCTTCCGGGTTGGCCCCGGCGGCGCGGACGCTCAGGAGGACATCGGCCGCGAACACGTCCTTGCGATCCTGCGCCATTTGGGCGCCTTTTGCGGCGTACTGATCGTCCGGATAGCCGGCAAGGCTCCCGGCGCCCTGCTGAACGACTACGTCGACTCCGGCCTTGGCCAGGGATGGCAGAGCGGCCGGTACCAGCGCAACTCGGCGCTCGCCGGGGAACGATTCCTTCAGCACTCCAACAATCATGCTCTGCCGCCGTGGTTCGTCGTGAGGGTGGGTCCTTTTGGTTGGATGGGCATTATTGCACAGTGCTCGCCCGACGAAAACCCCTTCCGAAAAATTGAGGACACGCGCGAATGCCTATCAAACCGATAAACTACTGTCGGGCAGCCGGGGAAGAGCCGACACCAAGTGTGGAATAGAGGCTTCCAGGCTGTCGATTTGCCGATGACAGGCTGGAAGCCTATCCCACGATCTTCAGAAATTCGGTGGGGGACGGCTTGCCAAGCCCCGCGGCCGGGGTTAAATTATGGGTTTGCCACGCTTGCCCGGGCCGGAGTCCGGGTGAATCGAGACTTTCCGCAGAGACACGGGACAATGCAGTCAACGAAAACGTACATGGCCAAACCCGGCGACATCGAGGCCAAGTGGTGGCTGGTCGACGGGACGGATCAAGTGGTCGGCCGGCTGGCCAGCGACATTGCGATGCGCCTGATGGGCAAGCATCGGCCCACGTACACTCCCCACCTCGACACCGGCGACTTCGTCATCGTGGTTAACGCGGATAAGGTAGCCTTCACCGGCAAGAAGTGGCAACAAAAGAGCTACACCTGGTACACCGGCTATCCGGGCCTCCGTAGCGAGACGGCCGCGCGCCGCTTCGAACGACGGCCGGAACTGATCCTCCGCGAAGCCGTCCGGCGAATGCTCCCGAAGAACAAGCTCGGCCGGAAGATGCTCTCAAAACTGAAAATCTACGTCGGCAGCCAACACCCGCACCAAGCGCAGTTGCCCGAACCGATCGAACTCGGATCGAAACGAAAATAGCAAGTTCCATCCCCCCCGGCAGGGTGGTAGCCGCAGGAAAAACCCATCGAGACCTATCCATGACCACGGCCACACAGGATTTTTTGGGCACCGGCCGCCGCAAGAGTTCGGTCGCCCGAGTGCGCGTTCGAGCCGGTGACGGCAAAGTTGCCATCAACGATCGCTCTTTGGAGGCGTTCTTCCCCAACCTTCAGCAGCAGAACGCCGTCATGGCCCCGCTGGAACAGACCGGTGTGCGCGAGCGGGTCGACGTGTTGGTTCGCGTCGACGGCGGCGGCATTACCGGCCAGGCCGACGCCTGCAAGCTGGGCATTGCCCGGGCGCTGAAACGCTTCGACTCGGAACTGGAGCACGCGCTGCGCGACAGCGGGCTGTTGACCCGCGACGGCCGCATGAAAGAGCGGAAGAAGTACGGGCTTCGCGGCGCCCGCCGTGGAACCCAGTTCTCCAAGCGGTAGCGGCCGGCGGACCCTGGCCCGCCGAACATCCTGGGAAGGGCCATGCCATGCCTCATCGGAACCTCATCGTGTTGCTGGTCGCGTCGGTGGCGGCCATCGTGTGCCACCAGCGGGTCGAGACCAACCGTTACGGGCGGGTCCTGGTCGAGGCGATGGGCCAGATCGAGCGGCGGTACGTCGAGCCGATCGGCACCGGCGAGCTGTTCGAGGGGGCCATGGAGGGCATGGTCCGGCGGCTCAACGACCCCTATTCCCAGTTCGTCACCGCGCGCGAACTCCAGCAGTTCAACGAGTCGCTCCAGAAAGAATTCGGCGGGGTGGGCATGGAGGTCTCCCAAGATCCGAAAACCCGGCAGCTCCGCGTCGTCGCCCCGCTGTACGGAACGCCGGCCTATGAAGCCCGAATCCGCGCCGGCGACCGCATCCTGCGGATCGAAGGGCGCGGCACGCACGGGCTGTCGCTGGCCGACGCGGTCCGCCTAATGCGAGGCAGGCCCGGCACGACCGTCACGCTCCAGGTGCTACACGCCGGCCAGTCGGAGCCGGTGGAGTTGACCCTCCGCCGCCGGCGAATCCCCATCGACACCGTGCTGGGCGACACCCGCAATCCCGACGGCACCTGGAACTTCACCATCGAGGGCCACCCGGAGGTCGGCTACGCGCGAGTCAATGCCTTTTCGCCCGAAACGGCCGACCACCTGCGAAGGGTGCTCGAAGTGCTGCTCGACGGGGAGATGCAGAAGCTGGTGCTCGACCTGCGTGACGATCCGGGCGGACTGCTCGACGCCGCGGTCCATCTGTCGGACCTGTTTTTGCGCGAGGGCCTGATCGTCTCGGTGCGTCGTCGCGACGGTTCGGAAAGCTATTTCGCCCGCCCACGCGGCACCTTGCCCGACTTCCCTATGGTCGACCTGGTGAACCAGCACAGCGCGAGCGCCAGCGAAATCGTCGCCGCTTGCCTGAAGGACCACGGGCGGGCAAAGATTGCCGGGCAGCGTACCTATGGAAAGGGCACCGTTCAGCAGGTGCTCGACCTCGAGGGCGGGCAGGGGGCGCTGAAACTCACCACGGCCAGCTATTGGCGGCCCAGCGGGCAGAACATCAACCGCCATGTCGACTCGACCAAGGAGGATGACTGGGGCGTGCGCCCCAGCCCCAGCTTGGAGGTCCAACTCGAGGGCGAAGAGTACGCCCAGCTTCGCGCCTGGCGGCTGCGCCGCGGCATCCCCCGCGAAAACGACGCCGTGCCCGACAATGAAGAACCCGCCGACTTCGTCGACCGCCAGCTCCAGCGCGCGGTCGAATATCTGCA
>SKJM01000250.1 GCA_007122045.1 Planctomycetales bacterium
GACATCGAGAAGATCCTCCGCCGCTGCCCCAGCCGCCGGCAGACCCTGCTGCTCAGCGCCACCATCCCGCCTCCGGTCGAGCGGCTGGCGCACCGGTACATGCGGGATCCGGAAATGCTCGACTTTTCGCCGAAGGACATCGGGCTCGAGACCATCGAGCAGTATCACTTTTCCGTCGAACCCGAACGGAAGTTCGAGCTGCTGGTGCGGTTGCTCGGGCGGGAGGAGCCCCGGCAGGCGATCATTTTCTGCCGGACCCGCCGCGGCACCGAGAAGGTCCACCGCCGCCTCAGCCGCAAGTTCGACGCGGTCGAGGCGATCCACGGCGACCTTGCGCAGCCGGTCCGGGACCGCGTGATGCGGAGCTTCCGCGAGGGGAATACCCGCTTCCTGGTGGCCACCGATGTGGTGGGCCGCGGGATCGACGTGACCAGCATCTCGCACATCATCAACTACGATATTCCACAGTTCTGCGACGACTACGTGCATCGCGTGGGGCGGACCGGGCGGATGGGCCGCGAGGGCGTGGCGTACACATTCGTCAGCCCCGAGGAAGGCAACGAGTTGACCCGGATCGAAATGCGCATCAACCGGCTGCTGAAACGCGACGAGCTGCCCGGCTTCGACGCCCTGGCGATGCCCAAGGACCGGGAGCCTGGCGAGCCGCTGCCGGAAAAGCCGGCGCCGAAGCCGGTGTTCGGCCGGCGGACGCGCCGCCATCGCCGCGCTTTGTAGCGGGCCGCTGCTCACCGCGGCCGGTGAACGCTTCGACGCAGGATGGACATTCCTGTCCGTCGTGGGCGCGACGGACAGGAATGTCCATCCTACGGGTCGCACGAATGTCCACCCTGCTCGTCCCTGGCCGGCGGCCGCCGGTCAGGCGCGCGAGAACGCCCGGCGCAGCAGCATCCACAGCCCGAGCAGTACCGCCATCAGGACCATGCAAAAGGCGACGATGACGGGGATCAGCCAGCCGAGGGCGAACACACCCCACGCCGAGGCCCAGACGGGCGCCCAAGCGAGGATGAGCACCACCGTGGCGAGGCAGAGGAACGGGCCGTAGGGGATTTCCGAATCGCGGAGCACGATCACCTGCGCCACGCCGACCACCAATCCCGCCAGCGGCGCGAGGAAGAACACCATCAGGCAGCCCTGCCAGCCGATGAAGGTGCCGATCATGGCCATGAGGGTCACGTCGCCGAAGCCCATGGCCTCGCGGCGCAGCACGGCGGTGGCGATGACCCGGACGATCCAGACGATTCCGCCGCCGCCGGCCATTCCCACCAGCGCCGTCAGCAGGCCGCGCCATCCGTCGCCGCCGGCCGCCCACACGCCGGCCATGGCGGCCGAGCCGATCAGCCCCATCACGGCGATGTGGTATGTAATGCGTTCCCGGGCAAGGCGGGCCACGAGCAACTGCAGTGCCCGCCACCAACCGCGGCGCGCCCGCCACGGCCGCGGCAAGAGGGCCGCGCACCATGCCCACCAGCAGGCCAGGGCCAGAATGAGCGGGAGCAGGTTGGGCCGCCCGTCCAGCCACGCCGGCCACGGGTTGGGGGCCGTCAAATCGAGGAACGGCCAGCGCACGCCGGGCGCGTCGAGTATCCGCCACAGGCCGTCGGGGATCGGTTGGCGGGGCGGAACCAGCAGGTCGGGCACCAGGTCGGGCAGGAGCGAGCGGGGCATCACCGCCGCCAGCCCCAGCCCCAGCCACGTGCCCGGCACCGTGATCGAATCGGGGATGGTCTTCTCGTCGACGTCGATCAGCGATGCGGCGAGCATCAGGGCGATCAGCAGGGCGTGGGCGAGGAACTGGGCGTGGAGCATCCCCCATGCCGGTCCCGCCGGTGGGGGGAGTTCCGGCGGAAGCAGGGCCGCCTGATGGACCTCCCACCAGTACAGCATGGGCAGCCCCACGGCCGCGGCCGCCTCGACGCCTAGGGGCCGGATCCAGAATCCCCGGCCGTGGATCGCGGCCTCCCGCCGCAGGCCCCACCAGCCGGCCAGGGGGATTCGATCCAGCGGCCGCCGCGGCGGCGCCTCCGGCGGGGCGGGCCCCAGCGGGCTGATGAGGCGCGGGTGCCACGCCAACGTGTAGACGGCCCAATTGACCAGGCTGCCCAGCCACGCCCCGGCCAACGCCAACGCCGCGAGCCGTACTTCCAAGGGCATGGCTAGGATGGCGTTCACCGGGCATCCTCCCCCAGCCGCTCGAGAATCGCGTCGGCAAGCTCCTCCGCCGACTTCCCCTCGGTGTCGAGTTCCAGGTGGGCCGTTTCCCGGTAAATCGGCTCGCGCCGCTGGAGCAGCTCGATGATCTCGCGGACCGGGTCGTGTTCGGTGAGGGCGGGGCGGCGATCGGGGGTGGTCGCGTCGGCCGTCATCCGCCGGTGGATGGTCTCCGGCGTCGCCTTCAGCCACACCACCTTGCCCGCCGCGCGCATTCGCCGACGGCTGTCCTCGCGCAGCGGGGCGCCCCCGCCGGCCGCCAGCACCAGGTCGGCGCGGCGGCAAAGATCGGCGATCACCCGGGCCTCGAGGTCGCGGAACGCGGGCTCGCCGTCCTCGGCGAAAATGCGCGCGATCGACTTGCCCGCACGCTGCTCAATCGCCACGTCGGCATCGATCCACTCGCACGCCAGCCGCCGGGCCAACAGCTTCGCCAGGGTGGTCTTTCCGGTGGCCCGGTAGCCGATCAGGATCACTAGCATGGCGTTTCCCCGGCGCCCTCACACTTTCACGGCCCCGATGGCCCGCTTGATGACCGTGCGCATCAACTCCGCCGGACCCTCATGCCCGGTGAACAGCTTGAACTGCAAGCACGCCTGACCCACGAACATTTCCAGCCCGTTGACCACCTTGCAGTGCTGCTGCCGGGCCTGTTTGAGCAGGAGCGTGTTTTCCGGGTTGTAGACGGCGTCGAACACGACCATGCACGGCCGCAGATGGTGCTTCTCGAACGGGGTTTCGTCGACGTTCGGGTGCATGCCGATCGGGGTGCAGTTGACGAGCAGGTCGGGCGTGACGGAGTGCCGCGCGGCCCAGTCGACGTGCCGGCACCCGAAGCGGTGCGCCAGTTCGGCCGCCTTGCGGTTGACGCCGTCGGCCACCACCACGCGGGCGCCGCGCCGCGTGAGGCCGTAGACCAATGCCATGCCCGCTCCGCCGGCGCCTAAGACCAGCGCCGTCTTGTCTTGGAGGCTGCTCGCGTCGGCCTCCTCGTCCTCCGCGGCGCCGCCGCGCCTCCCCATCGCCTCTTCCAGGCTGTCCATCGCGGCGCGGTAGTCGGTGTTGTATCCAAGGCGCTCCGCGCCCTGAAAGATCACGGTGTTGGCCGCGCCGATGCCCCGCACCGCGCCGTCGGCCTGCGTGAGCTTGGCCACCACCGCTTCCTTGTGCGGGATGGTCACGCTCAGCCCCCGGATGTCCCACCGCGGGGCATCGTCGATGAACTGGTCGAGGTCCTCGCGCAGCACGCGGAAGGGCACGTACACCTTGTTGAGCTTCGCCCGGGCGAAGGCCGCGTTGTGGATCAGCGGGCTGAGGGTGTGCCCGACCGGATCGGCAATGACGCCGTACACGTCGGTCTCGTGATGGATGTCGTCGTAACGGTACACCTCGGTCATCTGCTGGAAGCTGAGCTGCCCCGGCGCCAACGCCCGCTCGTGGTGGAACGTGGCATAGGTAAACGGCGAGCCGAACTTGCCGCACAGGATGCGCGTGGGGATGCCGATGTCGCCCATGCAGATGCCCACGGTGGGAATGGCCGCGCGCTCGACCAGTTCGAGCATCCGCAGGTTGTCGTGCGGGTGGTTGGCCATCGTGCATAGCTTGACGATGTCGGGATCGAGTTCGGCCAGCCGCCGGTGGATGGCGCCGAGGTCGTCGGGCGTCTTGCGGAAATCGTGGAGGCTCACCACGCGCTTGGTCTTGCCGAAGCGGGGGATGCTGCCGGCGATGTCGTCTTCGAGGTCGATGAACTCGACCCCTTCGGCGATGGCGGTCCGCAGGAGCATCAGCCGCGCCTCCTCGCCCTTGTTCCACTTGCCGCCGTCTCGCTCGCGGCGGCAGGCCACCAGCACCGGCCCGGGCCGATCGGCCAACAGACGCTTGACGTTCACTTCGCCGGCGATGTAGTCGAGGCGGAATTCGACCAGGTCGGCGCCCTGATCGACCAGGTGCCGATGCTCCGCCATCATGTGCCGGTGCCGGCCGCGACCAATGCTGACGCAAATCATGGGAAGTGCCCGAAGGGTTGGCGATTCTCGCTCTTCCGTTTCTAGGTGCCACCTGGGTTGGAGTGCCGCCTTTAGGCGATTTCTTCTTGCCGGCTAAAGCCGGGACTCCAACAAGCCACGGTTCGCACTCAGAAACGGAAGAGCCGCGATTATGAGGGGGACAGCCCCCGTCGACGGTTCATCGACTCTATTATGCGCCATCGGCCGCGGGTGTCCAATAGGGGGTGGGAGAGACTTGACTAATGGGCACGGCGAGATATAATGGAAAGCGGAAGCGATAGCCCATCCCGCGCGTGGAGACCTGCCCATGGCCAGCGTCGTCACCCAACCCGAAACCACTTGGACCGCCGCCGACCTCTTCGAGCGGTTCGGCGCCATTCCGCTCAGCCGTATCCGGCTGGCCCCGCCGCCCGGCACGGCCACCGAGGAAGATGTCATTGCGGCCGGCGAGCACGAGGACCGGCTCTGCGAGCTGGTCGATGGAATCCTTGTGGAGAAGGCGATGGGCACGTACGAATCGTGGCTGGCGGGTTACATCCTTCATCGGGTTTGGAGTCATCTGGAGAAATCCGACCTCGGGATCGCGCTGGGCGCCGACGGCATGTTGCGGCTCGCCCCGGGCCTGGTGCGGATTCCCGACGTGTCGTTCATCTCCTGGGAGCGGCTGCCCGGCGGGCGGATGCCGACCGACTCGATTGCCCGTCTCGTGCCCGACCTGGCCGTCGAGGTGCTCAGCGAGGGGAACACGCCGCAGGAAATGCGCCGCAAGCTGATCGACTACTTCACGGCCGGCGTCCGCCGGGTGTGGCTTGTCGATCCTCGAGCGCGGGAGGTGCGCGTCTATACGTCGCCGGAGCATTGCGAGGTGGTGCGCGCGCCGGCCGTTCTCGACGGCGAGAGCCTGCTGCCCGGCTTCACCCTGCCCGTGGAACAACTGTTCCGCAGGCCCGGGCAGCGGAGGCCGGGCGGAGGGTCCCCGGCCGAGGGTCGCGAGGACCACGCGTGAGTGAGCTTCCGGCCGCTGTCACGTCCTCCGGAACTGCTTGTCGAGTTCCGCGCGGGTGAAGACCAGCGCGGTGGGGCGGCCGTGGGGGCAGTGGTGGGCATCGCCCACGAGATGCCGCTGCCGGAGCAGTTCCGTGATCTCCTCCGGCGTGAGCCGGTCGCCCGCCTTGATGGCCGCCTTGCAGGCGATCGAGTGCAACAGGTCGTCGAGCAGGTCGTGCCGCTCGGGGTGCCTCCCGCCGGCCAGGATGCGGTCGAGCACCTCGCGGAGGACTTCGCTCGGGTTGAGGTTGGCCAGCATGGCCGGGTAGCCCGAAATGAGCACCGTGTCGCCCCCGAACGGCTCGACCGCCAAGCCGAGTTGTTCGAGCAGTTCCCGGTTTTCCAGGGCGGCCGCGGCCTCTGGGGCGCTGAGGTCGACCGGTTCGGGCACCAGGAGCTGCTGGGTCTCGATGGGCCCGGCTTCGATCCGGCTGCGCAACTGTTCGTACAGGATGCGTTCGTGGAGGGCATGCTGGTCGAGGCGGTCCGCAAAGATGTCAGTGACATTCACGTCATCCCGGCCGCGGGCAACAAAACCGATATCTTTTTTCGCCTGGATGGCAAACTGCAGCTGTGGCACTCCCAGGGCAA
>SKJM01000692.1 GCA_007122045.1 Planctomycetales bacterium
CGACGCGCAATCGCTGAAAGCCAACCATCCGGCGCCGGGCGGCGACGGTTTCACGCCCTATCGGTGCCTGCTCCCGCGAGGGCTAGACGGCCTGCTCGTGATCGGGCTGGGCATGAGCATGGAGCGCGATGCCTCGGCGATGGTCCGCATGCAGCGCGACATGCAAAACCAGGGCTACGCCGCCGGCGCGGCCGCGGCGATGATCGCCCGCCGCGGAGTTTCCACCCGCGGGCTCGACATCCGCGAGCTGCAAGAGCACCTGGTCGAAGTGGGCAACCTGCCCGCCGAAGTGCTCGATCAGGACGACAACTTCCCGCTGTCCGAAGCCGAGGTGGCGGCGGCCGTCGAGGCGTTGGTTAACCCCGACCGCCTTACGGCATCGCGGGCGCTGGCCGTGGTGCTCAGCCACCGGGAAACGGCCGAGCCGCGGGTGGTGGCTGCGTATCGGAAGGCGCAGGGTGAAGTTCGCCAGAGCTATGCCAAGCTGCTCGGGTTCTGGGGACATGGCGAGGTGGTGCCCGAATTGGTTGCCGCGCTCGACGCGATTGACGAGTGGGACGCGAAAATCCTGCAAGGCCGGATGGCCGAATACGCCCACTTGCCTACCCCGATCGACGCCCTGGTACTGGCCCTCGGCCACACGGGCGACCGGCGGGCCGTTCCGGCCATCCTTCGCATGCTCGAGAAGCTCGACGCCGATATAACGCTTTCCCACCACCGGGCCTGTGCTCTGGCGCTGGAGCGGATCGCCGACCCGGCGGCGGCCGAACCCCTGGCGCGGCTGTTGAATAGACCCGGTATGCGCGGCCACGCCATGCCCGCGCTGGAGCCGTTGTACCAGGCTCCCGACCGCCGCCGCCGCAAGGGCGCCCTTCGCGAAATTGTGCTTGCCCGCGCCCTCTACCGTTGCGGCGACTGGGAGGGTCTGGGCGAGACGATCCTCCGCGAGTACGCGGCCGACCTGCGCGGCCTGTTCGCCCGCCACGCCCGGGCGGTGCTCGCCGAACCTTGAAACGCAAAACGCCGTGCACTATCATTGAGTGGCCCGGATTATTCGCGTAGGGTGGAACAGGTGGTGCGAGAATGTAGGGTGGGACTCGCACCACTCGCCCCACCCTACGGCTACCCCCCTTAACACAGGAGCAGAAACCCATGAAACCGACCCGTCGAATGCAAACTCTCGCCGCCCTCGTTGCGGCTTTGACACTCGCAGCCGCCAGCGTGCCGGCGGCCGAAGGCGACGCCGTTGTTGAATCGGCGCGGGAGTTGCCCGTGGCCTACGACGTGGACGTCGTGGTGGTCGGCGGCGGCACGGGCGCCGTCTCGGCGGCGGTCACCGCGGCCGAAGCGGGCGCGAGCGTGTTCCTGGCCGCGCCCTACCCGTACCTCGGCGACGACATGACCGCCACGCTCCGGCTCTGGCTCGAAGAAGGGGAACAGCCGGAGACGCCGCTGGCGAAGGCGATTTTCGACGACCCGTTGCTCGTCGAAGCGGGCATGCACCGCGATCGCCTGGAATTGACCTACTCGGCCAGCCTGCCCACCGGGGCGCCGCACCACGACACCGATCCCCCCAGCCGGCTGACCAACGGCGCCTGGGGCGCTGCCAACCGCCAGAGCGTCCAGTACGACGGCAGCGTGACCCTCGATGCCGACTTAGGCCGGCCGCAGGCGATCCGCAAGGTCCGCATCGCGGTCTACCACCGCGACCACGACGACCCGGAAAAGGACTTCAAAGTGGAGCGGGTCAAGGTTTCCACCAGCCGCGACGGCGAGCAATGGGCCGAGGCGGCGGTGATCGAGAACGACGAGCTGCCCCCCGGCATTACCGGGCCGTACGGGGCGCCCATCCTTCTTTCCGCTCCCGTCGAGGCCGAAACTCGCTACGTCCGCTTCGACGTGGTGAAGGCCGACGACGCGGAGCGGGTGCTCGTGGGCGAGATCGAGGTGATCGGGGCCATGGACGAGGAGGTTGCCGAGCCCGCCCGCCCGCGGCCGCCCCGCCCCTTGCACGTGAAAAAGACGCTGGAGAAGGCGCTGCTGGACGCGGGCGTCGACTTCCTCTTTAGCTGTTACCCGACCGACGTGCTGCGCGACGCCGGCGGCGCCCCGGCCGGCATCGTCATGGCCAACCGGGCCGGCCGCCAGGCGGTGCTGGCGAAGACGATCATCGACGCGACCGACCGCGGCACCGTCGCCCGGTTGGCCGGCGCCCGGTTCCGTCCGTATCCGGCCGGCGCCCAGACGTTCCGGCGGGTGGTCATCGGCGGCGAACCGGTGGAGGGGGACTGTCCCGATGTTCGCGGCGAGGCCTCCGATAGCTCTGAAGTTGCGAATTCCGCCGCGACAATGGGACGGTCCCCATCACCGTGTATCGCGTCGGTGCGGGTGATCGACCCACCCTTCGCCGGCTATTGCGACTGCCGCTTTCCGGGCCGGTGCCCCGTGTGCCTGGGGCAGACGCCACCCTCTCCGACGGCCGGGCCGTTCAAGACGATTGAGTACACGCTGCGGCTCGACATGCCCGATGGCAGCTTCGCTTCGTTTACCGCGGCCGATCAGGCGGCCCGCACCCTCACGTATCATCCCGATCAGCAGGCCACGGCCGACCGCCTGTTCCAGGTGCCGCCCGACGCGATGCACGGCCGGCAGTCGGTCGAGGGCGACGACGCCCCGGTCGCGGCACTGCCGCTGGACGCCTTCCGGCCGGAAAGCATCGACCGGCTGTACCTGCTTGGCGGCGCGGCCGACGTGAGCCGCGCCCGCGCCGAGCGGCTGCTGCGCCCGCTGGAATGGATCGAACTGGCCGCACGGATCGGCGACGCCGCCGCCGAGGAAGCGGCCGGCGTTGGCGAGCTGGCCGGCGTGCGACTGCCGGGGGAGGCCGAGTCGGACGCTGCCGGCGAAGTCGGCGAGTTGCTTGTCGGCGTGCGCCCGGTCCAGGAGTTGCCCACCATTCCCCAACAGGCCCGCGACCTGCCTGTCCTCGGGCGCTACGACGTCGTGGTGATTGGCGGCGGGACCGGCGGGGCGCCGGCGGGCATCGCCGCCGCCCGCGAAGGCGCCGACGTGCTCGTCGTCGAATACCTCCACATGCTCGGCGGCGTGGGGACGGCCGGCTACATCACCAATTACTACTGGGGTAACCGCCAGGGCTTTACGGCCACCGTGCCGGGCAACCCGCGATGGCACCCCCAGCAACGGGCCGAATGGTGGCGGCGGACCCTGCTCGACGAAGGCGCCGATATCTGGTTCGGCGCCATCGGCTGCGGCGCGGTGGTCGATGGCGATCGCGTCGTCGGCGCCGTCGTGGCCACGCCCGAGGGACGCGGCGTCGTGCTCGCCGACGTGGTGATCGACTCGACCGGCAATGCCGACGTCGCCGCGGCGGCCGGCGCCGAGATCGACTACACCGACGCCCGCGAGTTCGGCATGCAGGGCACCGGGCTGCCGCCCCACCGGCTCGGGGCCAGCTACACGAACACCGACTTCACGATCGTCGACGAGACCGACATGGTCGACATCTGGCACGTGTTCGTCTACGCCAAGCAGAAATACCCCGACGCCTTCGACCAGGGGCGACTGATCGACACCCGCGAACGGCGGCGCATCGTCGGCGACTTCTACATGACCATCCTCGACCAGATGGTGGGCCGTACCTACCCCGACACCATCGCCCGCTCCTACAGCGACTTCGATTCGCACGGCTTCACGATCGATCCGTACCTCATGCTGGAAACCCCGCCGCACCGGCAGGGGTTCTGGGTGAACATCCCCTACCGCTGCCTGCTACCGCGGGGAATCGAAGGGATGCTGGTGACCGGCCTGGGCATCAGCGTCCACCGCGACGCCGTCCCGCTCACCCGCATGCAGCCGTGCATCCAAAACCAGGGCTACGCGGCCGGGCTGGCCGCCGCGACGGCCGCCCGGGAAGGGTCGGCGCTGCGGGACATCGACATCAAGGCGTTGCAGCAGAAGCTGGTGGAAACCGGCAACCTGCCCAAGGAGGCCCTCGAACAGGACGATTCCGTGCCCATGTCGGCCGAGGCGATTGCCGAGGCGGTTCGCGAAGCGCCCGACGACTACCGCGCCGCGGCGATCCTCTTCCTGCATCGCGAGGAAGCCCTGCCGCTGCTGCGCGCGGCCTACGCCGAAAGTGAAGGACAGCGGCAGTACGCCTACGCACAGAAGCTCGCCATGCTGGGCGACGCAACCGGCGCGGAACGGCTGATCGAACGGGTGCGCGGCACCGAGCAGTGGGACCGAGGGTGGAACTACCGCGCCATGGGCCAGTATGGCAACGCCTTCAGCCCATTGGATAGCGACATCGTCGCGCTGGGCATGGCCGGCGCCCGAAAGGCCGTGCCCGCCATCCTCGAAATGGTGGCCCTGCTGGACGCCGAGGCCGATTTCTCCCACCACCGCGCCGTGGCCATCGCCCTGGAGCGACTGGGCGAGCGGGCCGCGGCCCCGGCCCTGGCCGAGTTGCTGGCCAGGCCCGGCATGGCAGGCTACGTGCACGACACCGTCCAAGCGGCCAAAGAGCACGACGGCCGGGAAGCCCGCTACCTGAACGCCGTCCACACGCGGCGCGAATCGCTCCGCGAGCTGCTCCTGGCCCGCGCCCTGTACCGGCTGGGCGACCACGCGGGCATCGGCGAAGCGACGCTCCGGGCCTACGCCACCGACCTCCGCGGCCACCTGGCCCGGCACGCGCAGGCGGTTTTGGAGGAATGACGGAGCGGCGTTGCCCGCGAAAATTGAAACCCGGAGGACGACGCCCGCGAGGCGTTCAACAGCTATGCCCAGTCCACTGCCCGGCATGGACCCCTGGCTGGAACAGCACTGGGGGGACGTGCATACCCGATGGGTCACCTACAGTTCCGATCAGCTCCAGCCCGCGTTGCCCCGCGACCTCCGGGCGCGGGTCGAGGAGCGCGTGTACCTCGAATGGGAAGCGCCGCTTGCCGGTCATCGCCGTTCCCCTGCGGCCGGGCGACTCCGACGTGCTTCTCGACCTGCAACGCGTCCTGAACGAGGTTTACGACCGCGGCGGCTACGACATCCTCGATTACCACCATCCCCCCAAGCCGCCCCTGACGGCCGACCTGGCCCAATGGGCCGGCCAGTGGCTGCGCCAACAGGGGCTCCCGACGGGCAACGGCTGAAAGCCGCCGGTTAGGGGTTCGCCTCGGCCGGCTCTGCGGCCAGCCGGGCGGAATAGGCCTTCCAAGCGGTGATCGACTCGCGCAGGTTCTCCACCGCGTCGCCCTTGACGGCGTAGCACTGCAAGCCGATCGGGCCCTGGTAGCCGGCCGCCTTGAGCTTGCCGAGGAATCGGCCGACGTCGAAGTCGCCCCGGCCCAGCGGCTGGATGAGGCGGTCCCAACCGTAGCCGGGCTGTTTGGCGTCGGCGCCGTTGATCGAAACGAGAAACAACTTCGGCGCCGCCTCCCGGATCGTCGCGTCGAGCTGGGCCCCCTGGCCGGTCATCAGTTCATGGCAGAGGTTGATTGAAACGCCGACGTTCTCGCGGTCCACCCGCCGGGCCAGCCGCAACGCGTCGGCCGTGGTGGCCACGTAGAAGCCGGTGTGCGGATAGAGGGCCACGCGGAGGTCGGCCGCCGCGGCCAACTCGGCGATCTCGCGGACCACGGCCGCCGCCTTTTCGTCGTCCTGGCCCGGCCGGCCGCCGCGGACCGTCAGCCAGAGGATCACGCCGGACCCCTTGAGGTCTTCGATGGCCTGCTTGGCTTGCGGATCGTAAGGCGGATCCTGGTCGAACTGGCAGCCGACGTACGTGCTGAACACCCGCAAGCCCGCCTCGCGGTAGCGGGCGGCCTGCCCGGC
>SKJM01000592.1 GCA_007122045.1 Planctomycetales bacterium
ATCGTTACGCTCTTTGGAGTGCGGGAATTCATTCCCGCTTTCCGTCTCCTCCACCCAGGCAGCGCTTGCACCCCTCGGCATGCCCGCTATACTGGCAAGCAGTTGTCGGGGCGCGCCCGGCACGTGTTGGCTGGGCACGCCGTTACTCTCCACGGTCGCACTGAGGAGCACAGCCATGCAGACAATGTTTGTCGGTCCTTTCGAGTTGTTAATGATCCTGACGCTGAGCGGCGGCTTCGGGTTGCCGCTGGGCGTTCCCCCGGGGCCGGAAGATCCGCTCCTGGCCAACGTGGCGCCCGAAACGTGCCTCTTCTACACGAGTTGGGCCGCCACGGCCGCGCCCGACCCGGCCGGACCGAACCGGACCGAGCAACTCCTGGCCGAGCCGGAAATCCAGCGGGCGGTCTCGGCCATCGAACAGGCCGCCGCCGCGGCGGTGCGCCGCGCCGCCGATGAGCAAGACCCCCACGCCGCCGCCCTGTGCGATCTTTTCGAGATGGGCCAGCCCTTGCTGGCGCGCCCCGGGGCGATCTTCGTTTCCGAGCTGAACGTCCGGCCCGGCGGCCCGCCCGACGTGCGCGGCGCCGCCCTGGTCCGAGTTGGCAAGGAGGAGGGCGCGAAGCTCAAGGCGATGCTCCAGCAGCAGCAGGCCGCCCTGCTCGACGACGCCGTCGAGGAGGTGGAAATCGCGGGCGAAATCTGGTACCGAATCACCCTCGATCCCGCCCTGCCGACGATCACCTGGGGCATGCGCGGCAGCTACCTGGTCCTCGGGCTGGGTGAGGGCTCGGTCGAAGGTGTACTCCAGCGCGCCCGCAGCGCCCCGCCCAAATGGCTCGCCGACCTCCGCGCCGCGCTTCCGGTCGAGCGGCCCGCCACATACACCTACGTCAACGTCAAGGCGATTGCCGAAATGGCCGCCGAGACGGCCGATCCGGAGGTTGCCGCCGTGCTCCGGCTGCTCGGGCTGGACAACGTGCAATACGCCGCCGCCGTAAGCGGGCTGGACGGCGACGGCTTCCTCAGCCGCAGCCTGCTGGGCGTCGACGGCGATCCGGAGGGCGTCGTCGCCCTGCTCGCCGGCGAGCCGCTCGCGGCCGCCGACCTCGATCCGGTCCCCCGGGACGCAACGTTCGCGGCGGCCATCCGCCTCGACGCGGAAAAGGTCCTCGACCTGGTGCTCGCGATTGCCGAACACGAGGGCGACCCGCACGTCGCCGGCGGCATTGCGGAATTGGAGCGGGAGTTGGGCGTCGATCTGCGTAGCGACGTTTTCGGCCCGCTGGGCGACCGATGGCGCCTCTACGGGTCGCCGAGCGAGATGGGCATCGTGCCGCTGGGCGCGGTGGCTGTTGTCCGTGTGGACGACCACGCCACACTGGCCGCCGCCCACGCGAAGCTGCTGGACTTTGCGAAGTCGCAGTTGTCGCCGGAGGAATGGGGGCCCGCCGCCCCGCGAATCGACCAGTTCGAGCACGCCGGCCGGACAATCCACCTTTTCAACGCCCGCAGCCCCGACATGCCGCTGGCGCCCGCCTGGTGCCTCACGGAGGAGGAACTGATCGTGTCGCTATTCCCGCAGGGGATCAAGGCGTACCTCTCGCGCGAGCCCGGGGCGGCGTCGCTGGCCCAGTCGCCCGAAGTGGCTACGGCGTTCGATCCTGCCGGCGGCCCGACCGCGCTCTTCTACGTCGACTCGAAGCGGGTGTTCGAGCTGATCTATCCGGCCTTCCCGATGCTCGCGCAGGTGGTGCTGAGCGAGGCCGCGCGGCAGGGCATCGACCTGAACGTGTCGATCGTGCCTTCCGCCCCGGCGATCGGAAAGCATCTGCGCCCCGGCGTCGCGACGCTCCGGCGGACCCCGGAGGGCCTCGAGCTGGCCAGCCGGCAGACGCTGCCCGGCGGAAGTGTCGGCCCGGCCGTGCCGATGGCCGTCGGCCTGGCGCTGCCCGCGGTTTCGGCGGCGCGCCAGGCCGCCCGGCGGGCACAATCGTCGAACAATCTCCGGCACATCGCCCTGGCGATGCACAACTATCACATGGTACATCGGAGTTTCCCGCCGGCCTACATCGCCGACGAGGCCGGCAAGCCGCTGTTGAGTTGGCGGGTGCTGCTTCTTCCATATCTCGAGCAGGCACACCTGTACGACCAATTCAAACTCGACGAACCGTGGGACAGCGAGCACAACAAGCGGCTGATCGAGTCGATGCCGGAAACCTACCGCAGCCCGGCCGGCACGGCCGACCCCGGCATGACGAACTACCTGACCGTCCGCGGCAAGGAGACCGCATTTCCGGGCGCGGAAGGCGTGCGGTTTGCCGACATTCGCGACGGCACGTCGAACACGATCATGGCGGTCGAAGTGGACGATGCCAAGGCCGTGCCGTGGACGAAGCCGGACGACTTCGCCCACGACTCGGACCGGCCCATGGCCGGCCTGGGCGGATTGTGGCCTGACGGCTTCCTGGTGATCTTCTGCGATGGAGCGGTCCGCTTCCTACAGACCAACCTCGACCGCCGCATCCTGAACGCCCTGTTCACCATTGCCGGCGGCGAGGTCGTGGACTGGAGCGAGTTTTGACGGCAGGTCCACTTTGATGCCGGCGCGCGTGGCGCTGGTTGCTTTTGAGGCACGGTCGGATATAATGGAAGTTGACCAAGGTTCACGTGATAATGTAAGTGGCACCGTGGTCCAGACCACTTTGTGCGGTGAAGAAGCAATACCCGGGAAAAGGGAGCATTCCCTGCCATGAAGACATCCCTCGATGACGTCGGACGAATCCTGCTGCCGCCGGTTGTGCAAGCCCAATTGGGCGTGAAGCCTGGAGATGAACTCGCTTTGCAGGAGCAAGACGGACAGTGGTTCCTCAAGCCGATTCCGCCGTCGGTGGATCCCCACGGTGACGACTTGGATTGGGAGGAGGTTGACTACGATTCCGTGCCACCAAAGCAAGTCGGGCAAGTGGCCGTACGAATTGAGCCGCGCGGCAGGCTGACACCAATGGCCTACGACTTCGATGACGGGTAGCCGGGCAATGGAACCGTTCTGGGCCTTGACCAACGAACCCATTCTGCGGCAGGGCGATCTGCTGTTGGAATGTTGGATTCCCGAGTTCCCGCACGATTTTGCCACCAATACCGATGGGCCAGTCGTGATTCAGGCCGATCAGGCTGACTTGATCGTGATCACGCAAAGCTGCGATCTGGAGCATGGCCGGCTGTCGCTTGTGGCGATGTGTCCGGTCTGGTGCGTCGCAGCATTTGAGGCGGCTCAGAAGTCCCATGGCCGCAGCAAATCGCCCAAGGGTTGGCGCGACTTCTGGAATAACGTGCGTAAGGGCCGTTCACCGACACTCCATTTGCTCGCGTCTCCGACCAATCCAAGCGATGCCCGCTCAGCGTTAGTCGTTGACTTTCGCACGGTTTACAGCCTGCCGTTTGCCTATTTGACCCGTCGTGCGGCACAAACCGGCGACCGTTGGCGTTTGCGTTCGCCGTTCCTGGAGCATTTTTCGCAAGCGTTTGCGCGCTCGTTCATGCGCGTGGGGTTGCCCTCATCGGTGCCGGAGTTCTGACGGGTCGCTTCCCGAAAGGAACGCGGTCGGCCAAAATGGGATTCGGACACAAACGAGACCTGCCGCAAAGGTAAACGGCATGGGCACCTCTCCCCAAGACGCCATCCACTTCGGCTGCCGGCGGTGCCAGGCGCGGCTTTGGGCCGCGCCGTGCCAGGCCGGCCGGCGGCTGCGGTGCCCCTTCTGCCAACTCGTCGCAACCGTGCCCACCGCCGAGGAAGCGACCGCCCGGGCGGGCAAGCCGGGCCCCGACGCCGAATACGCCCTGCACGAAGGTTCGGAGCCGCCGGGCCCGCAACCGCCGTACATCGCCGTAACGTGCCCCGTCTGCGCCACGCGAATGGTCGCCCGGCCGGACCAGGTGGGGCAGACCCTCGTTTGCCCCGATTGCGATACGGCGGTCGAAGTGCGCGCGCCGGTCGAACCGCCCGCCCCGAAACGCCCGATTCGCCCGGCCGACCCCGGCGACGAATATCCTCTTTGGGGCGTGGGCCAGCCGCCCCCCGAGGTCACCGCGGTCTACCAGACCTATATTCCCGTGGTCTGCTCCGTGTGCCGCACACGCATGCTCGCGACCGAGGCCGAGGTGGGGCAGACGCTCACCTGCCCCGACTGCGGCACCGCGGCGGCCGTGCCCCCGCTCGCGCCGCCGCCTGCCCGGCAACATGTACCCACCCCTGCCGGCGATGAAGACGCAACCTACGCCGTCCGCGCGAGTTCGGGCCGGCCGGGGGCGGAGGCGGCGGCGTACCAGACGCACTTCCCGGTCCTCTGCCCGCTGTGCGGCACCCGCCTGCACGCCGCGCCGGAACAGGTGGGCGAGCAGTTGATCTGCCCGGACTGCCGAACGCCTATTCCGGTGCGCGCCCCGGCCGCCGCCCCTCCGGCGATCGACCCGATGGCGGGCGCCGAGGCCGCCTACGCCATCGGCGCGCCCGTCAGGCCGCCGCCGTGGAAGCCCATCTTCACCTCGATCTGGGACCAGGAGGGCGAAGAAGGGCGGGAAGAAGAAACCGAGGATGAACAGCAGACCGACGAGGGGCAACCCACGCGCCGCCTCGCTCGCCGCCGCCCCGCGCGAGCACCGGCGCCCGTGCCCGGACGTTGGTGGCGCGGGATCGCCGGTTTCCTGCTCGAGCAGGGCGTTTGGCCGCGCTGGCTGATGCTCACCGGAGGCATGATGGTCGTGCTGTTCCTCTCTGGCGCGGCCCTGGTGGTGGCAATCTCGTTGGGCATCGACGTTGGCCTCGGGGGCCTCGGCTTCGCGCTGCTTGCCCTGAGCCTGTCGGGCCTCGCCGCCATCGCGGCCGTCCTTTGGCTGGCCGTATTCGGCGCCTGGGCCGTGGTGATCGTCGTCGACACGGCCGCCGGCGCCGACGCGATCGAAAACTGGCCCGACGGACCCTACCAGGACTGGCTTCCCGACGCCTTCTACCTGGTCAACGCCACGGCCTTCGCCGCGGCGCCCGGAATGCTCCTGCGCTGGCTCCCGGCGCACTCCCCCGTGCCGGACGGGCCATTCGTGGCGGCGAGCCTGTTCCTGATGTTCCCCATCGTGTTCCTGTCGATGCTCGAACGGGGCTCGGCCATCTGGCCCCTCTCCGGCGCCATCCTGGCGAGCCTGCTGTGGCGTTGGTGGGCTTGGCTGCTGTTCTACGTTGCCGCCGCCGTATTGCTCACCTTCGCCGTGGGCCTTGCGGCGCTGGCCCTCTTGGCCCTGGGCGGCTGGGGCAGCGTACCGGCCGTGTGCATCCTGGCCGGCGCCGCACTCCTCTACTTCCGGCTTCTCGGCCGGCTGGGCATGGTCTGCGCCGGGGTCGAAGAGCACCGCCCAGCCGAGCCGCGACGCGCCGTTCCGTAAACGGCCCGACGCGGCGTACTCGGAACGGCGCAGGATGGGTAAACATTCGCCCAACCCGTCATTCCGTCGAGTTCGCCCAGCCAGTGGTCGACCGACTGCCGCAGGGCCGCCGGCCGCTCGGACGCTCGGACGCTGCGAACACCGGCTTCAGCCACACGTACAGCGCCTGCTGCAACCGGCCGCGGAAGTCGTTTCCCGCCCAGGGCACGTTCCGGCTGCATCTTACCCAGCGGCACTTCACCCGGTTGCGGTTCTCGAAGCGGGCGGGCCGCAACTCGGCTTCGCGGTTGCGCGCCGCGTTGAGCTGCTTGTGGCAGGCGGCCAGCATGGGCGCACGATACTCCGCCAGAACTCATCCTGCGGTTTCCGGCCGATTCGCCAATTCCGTCCGGAAGAGGTTGAGCTCCCG
>SKJM01000439.1 GCA_007122045.1 Planctomycetales bacterium
CCGCTGCCCTGGGTATCGACCAGCACGCTGACCGGGTCGGTGACGCCGATGGCGTAGGCAAGCTGCACCTCGCAGGCGTCGGCCAGTCCGGACGCCACGATGTTCTTGGCTACATGGCGGGCCATGTAGGCGGCCGACCGGTCGACCTTGGTGGGGTCCTTTCCGCTGAAAGCGCCGCCGCCGTGGCGGGCCCAGCCGCCGTACGTGTCGACGATGATCTTCCGGCCGGTCAATCCGCAGTCGCCGTGCGGCCCTCCCACCTCAAACCGGCCGGTGGGATTGACGTGGTACTTGATCTGGCCGTTACACAGTTCGGGGGGCAATTCCTGCTTGACGATGCGGTCGATGACGAACTCGCGAATCGCCTCCTGGGTTACGTCGGGCCCGTGCTGGGTGGAAACCACCACCGTGTCGATCCGCCGCGGGGTGCGGCCTTCGTATTCGACGGTAACCTGGCTCTTGCTGTCGGGCCGGAGCCATCCCACTTCGCCCCGGCGCCGGGCGTCGGTCAGCCGGTTGGTAATGCGGTGGGCCAGCGCGATCGGCAGGGGCATCAGTTCCGGCGTATCGTTGCAGGCGAATCCGAACATCAGGCCCTGGTCGCCCGCGCCAATCTCCTTGCCCTTCGAAGCGTCCTCGTTCACACCGATGGCAATGTCGGGGCTCTGCCGGTCCATCGAGAGCATTACGGCGCAAGTGTCGGCGTTGATGCCGAAAGCGTCACTGGTATAACCCACCTCGCGAATCACCTGCCGGACGACGTCGGGGTAGTCGATACGGGCCGTGGTGGTGATCTCGCCGGCCACGATGGCCACTCCGGTGGTCACCATGGTTTCGCACGCCACCCGGCTGTACGGGTCCTCGACGAACAACGCGTCGAGCACGCCGTCGGAAATCTGGTCGGCCAGTTTGTCGGGATGCCCCCCGCTGACGGCCTCGCTGCTAAACAAATACTTATTTTGCGCCACGAAATACCCTCCGGAATACGTATGGCGGGGCACGGCACGACCCCCATGTTGCTTCAAAACATCCGATTATAGCCGACCGTCATGACGCCTTGCAAGGGGCGACGTATGGGCAAGTGACGTATGGGCAGGTGTCGCTCGGCGCCGCCTACCCGGTCAGCCGCCACGGGGCCCGGTAGGGCCGCTGGAGCATGGATTCCGCCTCGGGGTCGTTCGGGCACGACTGGGTTGCCGGGTCCCAGGGCACCTTCCGGCCCAGAAGCATGGCGATGTTGCCCAAGTGGCACAGGGTGGTGGTCCGGTGCCCTACCTCGACCGGCTCGATCGGGTCCTCGCGCGACTTCACCGCGTCGACGAAGTTGCGGTAGTGATTGTCGCTGACGGGCAGGTGAAGTTCGTCCGGCCCGAGGACCGAATCCTTCAGCGACTCGGGTTCGCTCGTTACTTCCCGCCACGCGTATTGCAGCCAGCCCTCGGTCCCTTCGAACCGGCCCCCGAAGCTGGGGTCGTGCGTCTTGCAGATCAACTCGATCCCGTTGGCGTACCGGGCGCGGAAGTGGGTGCGGACGGCCGTGTTGAACAAATGTCCTTCGGGCGGCCAGACGGCGCCTTGGTCTTCAAACTCGACCGGGCCGGTGTCGTCGGTGCCCAACGCCCACTGCACAATGTCGTTCGAGTGCGCGCCCGTATTGGTCACCTGCCCGCCCGAGTAGTCGAGGATGAAGCGGAACCGGTATAAGCAGCGGTCCTCGTGGTAGGGGGCTTCGGGGGCGGGGCCGAGCCACAGGTCGTAGTCGAAGCCGTCGTGAACCGGCGCGGGCTCCCAGCCGGGGCCGGGTCCCACGGGCGCCCCCGGCACGAACGAGACGACCCGCCGCACTTGCCCCACGCGCCCGTTGCGCACCAACTCGCACACGCGGCGCACGGCGGCATGCGAACGATACTGGCTGCCCGTTTGAAACACCCGCCCGTGCCGGCGCACCGCGTCGATCATCGCGTGGCCCTCATCGACGGTGAGCGTCATCGGCTTCTGGCAGTAGATGTCCTTGCCCGCCTCGGCCGCCATCACCGTCATGATCGCGTGCCAATGGTCGGGCGTGACGATCATCACGGCGTCGACGTCGTTGCGGGCGAGCACGTCGCGGAAGTCGGCGTACGCCGCGCAGCCGTTGTACGTTCCGACGCCCAACTTCTTCGCGTAGAAGGCGTTGGCCTGCTCGCAAACCGGGTCGCGGCCGAGGAAGTGCTCCGGCCGCGCGTAACCGTAGCTCCCCTTGTTCACGTCGCAGATGGCCACCACCTGGACGTCGTCCAGCCGCAACATGCTGGGCAGTTCCACGCGGCTCTGGTTGCCGGCCCCCAGGAAGCCGACGTTGATCCGGTTGCTCGGCGCATGGCCGCCGAGCACCAACGAGGGCACCAGGGAGGGTGAGGCCACGGCCGCAAGGGCGGCCTTCAGGACGGTGCGGCGCCGGACGGCCGGCGCGGCGGTTCTCGAATTTCGGACCCTCATGGAATTTCCTTTCCGGCAGGGCGGATACGAGGCAGACCGGGGGCAGTCGAACCGCTTCAGGGGCACCGCTTGCGGCCCGGCCGAAGCGCAAACCGGCGCCCGACGTTCTTCTCCTCCATTGTCATCCCATGGAAGGGGGTTGGCAAGAGGCGCCGGACACAGACCCCACGCCGAGCACGGCCAGCCAAGAAGTACGCCTGAACAGAGGGAAGCCGGCGGTTACTCTGCCGGAGGATCCGAAGTGGGAGGGGGCTCCGGCGGCGGCTCCGATTCCTCCCGCGCCCGTCGCTCCGCTTCGCGGATGGCGTCGTACACTTCGCGGCGATGGACCTTGACCTCCTTGGGGGCCTCGATGCCAAGCCGCACTTTGTCGCCGCGCACCTCGACCACCGTCACCACCACGTCGTTGCGGATGACAATGCTCTCGTTCTTTTTTCGCGCTAAAACAAGCATGGCTTCGCTTCGCCGGGTACCCTATGGGGTTAGTCCCTTTGGACCCTATCCCCGATAATACCACAGGCGGAAGCGGAAATCCCGCGCCGGCACCGCAAAAAAACGAAAAAAAACCGATTTCGCGTCCGGTTTTTCCGGTGGGGAAAACCCTGACGGCCGCAATGGCGCCCCGCGCAAGAGTGGCGTGGCGGCACCATCCGGCGCACCACCCGCGCGACAGGGGCGGATTAGGCGGTTGCCCCGTACTCTGCCCTCTTACCGTCCGAAGGGGGCACACGACGTTTAGTGCGGTGGGGCGGAAGCCGCAAGCGATTCGAGAACTTCGCGGCGTTCGACGGTTACCTCCGGGGGGTGCTCGATACTGATGCGGACCTCGTCGCCGTCAATCTCGACGATGGTCACGATGATATGGTCGCCGATGACAATGCTTTCACCCTTCTTGCGTGGAATGATAATCACGGCCTGGGTTCCTTATGAGTGGCTGGTTGGCGATAAGACACACCTGCCCTGGCTGTTCCGATCAAGCCGCCTCCATTCAGCCGATTCGGATATCTTAGCGTCTTGCCCGGCGCAGTCAACCCGAGGTGCGCCGCGGGTGCGGGACCCGGGACCGAATCACCCCCAGTGGACGGCGCGGGGTGCCATCGATGGCACCATCGGCTGAACCCGAGTCGGGGCGCCGGCGTCCCGCAACCGGCAGTGAACGGCTTCGCGATCCGATGGGGCCGTCAGGACTGGGGCCGTCAGGACGGTTTGACGCATCGCCGCGAAAGGGTTATCGTGATTGAGGGGGCGATGCAACCGGTACTTCTGCGGAGTAACCCATGGCTGCCGAAGACCTGAGCGATACGGCCCGCATGGGCTCGATGCGTCGGGCGGAGTTGCCGCGTCGCGCTCGGGAGGCTTGGCCGCCGGCCCGGCCCCCGACGGACAGTCCCCGACGGACAGCCCCCGACGGACAGGAATGTCCATCCTACCAGGGCGCGCCAAACTGCCTCCAAGCACCGCGGCGTCAGCCCTCTTACCGTTCCACCGCCACCGGGCTGAAGGCCGACCGCGTTCGGACCACGCCGTAGCCGTAGTGGGTGATCTGCGGCAGCGGGCGCGTGAGCTTCTTGGTCAGCGTCTTGCCGGCCAGGGTCATGCGGACCGTGCCCGCGCGGGGATCGACCGTTACGGCCACTTCCACCGGCACGCCCGACCGGGTGGCCAGTTCCGTCCTGGCCACGTCGGTGCCGGGGTAGGTGCCTTCGTAAATGGCCGCGTAACCGCCGCCCACGAAGAAGCCGCACTTGACCAGCCCCGGTTCGTCGGCGCCGTCGCCGAAGACAAACTGCCCGTTGGCCGGATGCGCCTGAAGGGCCGTGATGGTGGTGCGGAAGGTGACCGGCTCGGTCATCGGCGCGTCGGGCTTCACCAGCGCGATGCCCGTCTCCACCGCGGCCAGCTCATATCCCCGCTCGGTCTTTTCCAACTGCACGTCGATCAGGGCGTCGAAGCCGGGGAACGCATCGGTCGTTTCGATCGGCCGGCGCGGCGGCGCGGGCGGCGGGGGCAGCTTCGCGTCGACCTCGGCGCGCCACGCCTCGAGCTTCGCATGAAGCTGCTCGGTCCGCTCGGGCAGCTTCTCCGCCAGGTCGTTCGTCTCGCCCAGGTCGTCGGCCAGGTTGTACAATTCCAACCGGCCGTCGCAGAAGAACTCCAAAAGCTTCCAATCGCCCTGCCGGATGGCGCCCGAGGGCGTGCCGCCCTGGGGGCTGTGGTGCGGGTAGTGCCAGAAGAGCGCGTCGCGGTCAATGTCGCCTTCTTCCGGGTCGGCCAGCAACGGCACGATGCTCACGCCGTCGGCGTGCTGCTCCGGCCGCGGGGGCAGGCCCGCCAGCTCGAGGAAGGTGGGGTAGAAATCGGTCGTGATGATGGGCACGTCGCACGCGCCGCCCCGGCCGGTCACCGGCGGATAGCGCACGATGGCCGGCACGCGGTGGCCGCCCTCGTAGCAATAGCCCTTGCCCAGCCGGAGCGGCTCGTTGGTGGTCACGTTGTTCTTCTTGCCCCGGCTGTGGCTGAAGCCGCCGTTGTCGGAGAAGAAGACGACGATGGTTTGCCGGTCGAGCTGCAGCTCCTCGAGCCGGGCCAGGATGCGGCCGACGTTTTCATCGAGCCCGTGCACCATGGCCGCGTACTGGACGTTGTAGGTTTCGCCCGGCTGGAGCTTCTCGCGGTAGTATTGCACGAGGTCCTTGCGGCCCTGGATGGGCGTGTGCGGCGTGTAATACGCCAGGTGGATGAAAAACGGCCGGTCGCGCCAGCGGTCGATCAGCCCGAGGCACTCGTCGGTGAGCCGGTCGGTCAGGTACTCGCCGTCGGGTCCGTCGGATAGTTGGGGGTTGCGGTAGGGCGCGAAGTAGCCCCCCGCCGGGGTGCCCGTGCGGTTCCCGCCGATGTTCACGTCGAAGCCCTGCCGTTCCGGAAAGTAGGGCTCGCCGCCGAGGTGCCACTTTCCGACGTGCGCGGTGGCATAGCCGCCCGCCCCGAGCGCTTCGGCAATGGTCACCTCGTCGAGGCTCAGGTGGCTGGCGGCCGGCGCCCCGCCCGAACCGCCCAGCCAAATGGTCAGATCGTTCCGCGCCGGGTACTTGCCGGTCATGACGCTCGACCGGGTGGGCGAGCACACGCAGCTTGCCGCGTAGCCGGACGTGAAACGCACGCCTTCGGCGGCCAGCCGGTCGAGGTTCGGCGTTTCGAAGAACGTCTGGCCGTAGCACCCCAGGTCGGCCCAGCCGAGGTCGTCGGCGAGAATGAAGATGATGTTCGGCCGGGGGGATTCGCCCGGCGGCTCGCCGGCCGCGGCGGTTCCGGCATCGCCGGCCAGCGCGGCCGCCAATAGCGGAAAAACCGCGAGAAAAC
>SKJM01000085.1 GCA_007122045.1 Planctomycetales bacterium
AGCGGGTGCAGCAGCCGCTCCACCGCCCCGTGCAGTTCGGCCACGCGGGCCGCGGCTGGGTCGGCGTCCGGCCAGGGTCCTTCCAGCCGGGCGGGCAGGTGCTCGCCCTGGTAGGCATCGAGCCGGCTCAGCCAGTCGCCCCGGATGCCCGGCTGATCATCGGAAGGGGACAGGTCCGTATTTTCGGCTTGCGGCTTCTTCGAGGAACGAACCCCGGTTGGCCGAAAAACGGACCGGTCCCCGCGCAGCCAACCGGCCAGGGCCGGATGCCGCACCAGGGCGGCAAACGCGGCGAACGAGCCCAGCGTGAGGTATTCCGCCACGGCGGCCAGCAGCCGGCAGGGCGACGACTGCGCGGCCGGCTTGCCCACGCCGTACCGCGCGGGAACGCCGCACGCGGTGAGCAATTGCTGAAGCTGCGGGACCAAATCTTCGGCGAGCCGGTCGGGCACGCCCATGGTGATCTGTTCGGCCGAGTACCGCCCGCCCAACCCGGCCAGCCACCGGCCCACCGCGCCGGCCTGCCCGGCCGGATCGTCGGCCTGGAGAATCTGCCCCTCCTCCAGGCCGATGGGCGCTTCGAGCCACGCCTCGGGCTTCAGGCAACCGTGCTCATCGAAGCGGTCGGCCAGGGCCTCGGGCGCGAACACCAGCGCGGTGACGTGGTCGGCCACCTGGTCGAGCATGAGCCGCTGCTGCCGATTGAGGTCGGCGGTCCCCACCAGGATGATCGGCCGCTCGGTGGCGCACTCGCGGCGTTCGATGGCCACGCGCCGGGCCGTTTGGAGGTCCCACAGTTCCAGGGAATCGAGGATGCGCAGGTAGCGGTCTTGGACTTCCGCCAGCGCTTGCCATCGCGGCGCTTCGCGAAACCCATCGAGGCGCCGCCCCGCCTCGCCCACGGCGTCGAAGCCGACGTGCTCGCTGGCCAGTTCGCGGTGCAGGCCTTTGAGCATGGCGCCTAGGGCCAGCCACGCCGGGAAGTCATCGGCGTGCGGCAGGGCGGGCACGAGCCGTTCGACCACGGCCGGGCCGCTCGAGCGCAGCGCGTCGATCCAGGCAAGCTGCTGGGTCAGGTCGTTGGCGAAGGGGCGCCGGGCCTCGTAAAGCAATTCGGGCAGCGCGCCGACGGTGACGATGTCCGGCGGGCACAGCGGCACTCCGTCGGCCTCCGCCCGCGCCACCAGCAGTTCCAGCAGGCGGCGCGCCGCGCGGCTGGTAGGCACCGCCACCACGACGCCCGCCAGGTCGAGCGCATCGGGCGTGGCGAACTCCTCGGCCAGGTAGTCGACGGCGGCCGGCAGGGCCGGACGTGCAAAATCGCAGAAGATGCGGCGGATGGGCATGGGAGGGTTCCTGGGGATCGATTTGCGGGGTGACTATAGCCATGGTATCCCTCGCCGTCCGGGGCGTCCATCAGGGCGCCTGCGCGAATCCTTGCTACCCGGCTTGTTGACCGTCCTTCCCGCGGGCCGCTAAAATCGTGGCTGGGCCGGCAGCCGCCCGGAAAGCCGAAGCGGGGTGGTCGGACCGGCCCGACACCCGCGGGGAACGGTCGTGAACTTTCTTTGCACCCCCTTTGACGCCAACGCAAGCGGCCCATGGCTGACACCAACCCGCCGGTGTGTTACAATGCCCGTGCACCGGGCGTCAGGGTGGCCCGGTCCCATTCAACCCTCCAATGCCTACCGAAGGAGTAAAGAGCATGAGTCAACCCAGATCTCGCCGTACGTTTTTGAAGCAGTCGGGCATGGTTGCCGGGGCGGCGGCCTCGCTGAGCATTGCGCGCGGGGCGCATGCGGCCAGCCGCAACGAACTGAAGATCGCGCTGATCGGCTGCGGCGGCCGGGGCACGGGCGCGGTGAACGATTGCATGAACGCGGCAAAAATCCTCAACCAGCCGATCAAGCTGATCGCCATGGCCGACGCCTTCGAGGACCGCGCCCGCGGCTCCCTCGGCCGACTGCAAAGGGAATGGGCGGCCAACATCGACGTGCCGGAAGAACGGATCTTCACCGATCTGGACAACTACCAGCGGGCCATCGACGCCGGTCCCGACGTCGTGCTGATGGCCTCGCCGCCCGGCTTCCGCCCGCGGGAATACGCCGCGGCTATCCGGGCCGGCAAGCACGTGTTCATGGAAAAGCCCTGTTGCCTCGACGCGCCGGGCTACCGCACCTTGGTCGAGGCCAACCGGCAGGCCGACCAGAAGGACCTCCGGGTGGTGGTCGGGTTGCAGCGGCGTCACCAGGCGGGCTACCTGCGAGGAATCGAGGAGATTCACGAAGGGAACCTCGGCGACATCATGTTCCTGCGCGTGTACTGGAACGGCCTCGGCGGCGGTGCGCGGAACCTCGGCCCCCGGCCCCAGGACGACCCCGAGGAAATGCGCTACCAGGTGCGCAACTGGGGCTCCTTCCGCTGGCTCTACGGCGACAACATCGTCGAGCAGCACGTGCATAACCTCGACATCGCCAACTGGGTCATGGCCACCGACGGCGATCCCCGAACGGCCCACCCCGTCGAGGCCAACGGCATGGGCGGCCGGGTGCGGCGCGGCAACTACGGCGACATCTTCGACCACCACTTCATCGAGTTCACCTACGCCAACGGCACGAAGATGTTCAGCCAGTCGCGGCACCAGCGGGGCACCTGGAACCAGGTGAGCGAGTTCGCCCACGGCACGGAGCGCACCCGCGGCGTGTCGGTCGGTGGGGGGCCGCAGCTCGAAAGCGGCAACCCTTACATCCAGGAGCACGTCCATCTGCTCAAGGCGATCCGCGACGGCGAGGAACTCAACGACGGCTGGCACGGCGCCGTGGCCAGCATGACCGGCGTGCTGGGGCGGATGGCCTCGTACTCCGGCCAGGTGGTGCGCTGGAGCGACGCCGTGGAGCGAGGGCCGGACGAGGGCCCGGAGCGCCTCGCCTGGGACGCCAAGCCGCGCAGCCTGCCCGACGAGGACGGCTTCTACCCCTTCCCGCTCCCCGGCGTGACCGCTCCGTTTTAGGAGCGAGACGCCATGGCTTGAAGCGCCCCGATGCCGCGCCGCAGCGCGGCATCGGGGGCCGCGTACGAGATGCGGAAGTGCGTGTCGTGCCGGCTGAAGTTCCCGCCCGGCACGACCAGCAGCTTGTGCTGCTGGAGCGCCCGCGTGCAGAACTCCGTGCCGCTGCCCCACGGCGCCTTCGGGAAGACGTAGAACGCGCCGTGCGGGCGAACCACCTCGTAATGCTCGCGCAGCCCGTCGATCACCAGGTCGCGCTTCCGCCGGTATGCGTCCATGTGCCCGCGGATGTCGACCTCCAGTGCCTTGGCCCCGCCCCACTGCGCCGGCTGCGGCGCGCACACGAAGCTGTACTGCTGCAGCTTGATCATCTCGCCGATGATCGCCGCCGGGCCGTGGGCGAACCCCAGCCGCCAGCCGGGCATGCCGTGGCTCTTGCTGAACCCATCGACCACAATCGTTTGCGGGTTGAACTCGGCCGGCGACGTAAACGGCTCGTCGTAACAGAAATCGTGGTAAATCTCGTCGCTCAGCAGGGCCACGTTCCGCTGGGCCGCCAACTCGGCAATCGCCCGAAGCTCCTCGGGCGCGGCTACGGCGCCGGTGGGGTTGTTCGGGCTGTTCACCAGGATCAGCTTCGTGCGGGGGGTGATCGCCGCGGCCGCCCGATCGGGGTCGAGGTGGAAGTCGGGATACGTATCGACCGGCACCACCCGCCCGCCCATCATCGCCGCCAGCGCGTTGTACATTCCGAAGCACGGATCGGGCAGAACGACCTCGTCGCCCGGGTCGATCAGCGCCATCATGGCCAGCACCAGCCCGCCACTGGTGCCGCAGGTGACGAACACCTCCCGGTCGGCGTGATGGAACCGTTCGTCGATGCGGGCCTGGAGCTTCTCGCGCAACACGGGCATGCCTTGGGAAAGGGCGTAGCCGTTGCGCCCCTCGCGGATCGCCGCAATGGCTGCTTCCTTGACCTCGTCGGGCACGTCGAAGTCGGGTTGGCCGATCGATAGGTTGATCGGGTCGCGCATGTTCGCGGCCAGGTCAAAGAACCTGCGGATGCCCGATACGTCGAATGCCCGCGTTCGCTGGGCCAGCCAATTTTCCATGATGTCTCCTTGTCTCCTTCTCTCCTTCGAGTAAGGAGGCGGCAGGCCGGTTTCTGCCCGTAGGATGGACATTCCTGTCCGTTTTTCTTTAGCGCGACGGACAAGAATGTCCATCCTACGGGGCGATCGGTTTCTTGCCACCGCCCGTCCGGGGCGCATTCTAGCCCCACGGCGCTTCCCGGTCGAGGACCACCGAAAAGGGCCGGTCGCTGCGGCTGAGCAACGCCAGCAGGTGCGTGAGGGTGTGCAGGGCGTCGGGCAACGGCACACCGGCGCCGCCGTACCACAGCCGTCCGTCGGGACTGCCGCCGCACGCGGCCCCGTGGCGCCGCAGGGCCTCGGCCATCGCCGCCCGGCTCGGATCGCTCCGAACGACCTCGGCCCCGAGCGACGCGAGGCGATGCGGTTGAAGCGGGCCGGCTTCTCGGGGCACGACCACCGTACCGCCGGATGGTCCTTCCGCACTAAACAGCCGCCGGGCGATCAGCATGAGGAGCCGGCCGGCGTCGACCTCGCATCCTCGTTCGTCCACGGCGCGGCATCTTTCCCCGTCGTCGTCAACGTGAAGTCCGAAATGGGCTTCTTCGGTCAACACCCGCTCGAGAACCCCCGCCGCGCCAATTTCGCTTATCAGCGGCGTACAGGCGAGGCCGACCGCGAGCCGGCCGAGGTATTCGCGGACGGGCCGGCAGGCGCCGTCGAGCACGAACCGCAAGGGGCGCAGGGCGTGGTAATGGGGCCGGAGCAGGTCCCGATAGGGTTCTTCGGCCTGGAAGCGGCGGAGGCCCCCAAACCGGCGCGTGGGGCGGTCGATCCCCTGCTCCCGTTGCCGCCGCACAGCGGCGAGGCCGCGTGGCGAGAGCGGCGCCGCCCCGGGGCCGAACAGCTTCATCGCCACCCGGTGCGGCCCACCCCGTCCCGCGCCCACCAGCAGCCCGCCGGCCGCGTGTAAATGATCAGAGGCGAACATCAGGCAGGCGGTCGAGGCGGCGCCGAGGTCGACCACGTGGCAGCCGGTCCAACGGAGCCCCTCGCACGCGGCGGCCACCAGTTCGGCGATGGCCGGCCGCCCGTCGCCGGCTACCACCACGGCCAACTCGCGCGGTTCGGCGCCCGTTCCCGCTGCCGGCGGCGGAGGGCCGCCCAACAGCCCGCGCCGCAGGCACAGCCCCAGGGCGGCAGCCACCTCGCGCACGGTGCCGGGCGGCAGTTTCCCCAGGGCCACACCGCCCACTTCCTCCGATTGAAACCGCGGCGACTCCTGGCCGCGGTGCTCCGTCTCGCGCAGCCGTTTCACCTGCCGCGGCGAGAGCACGCCGGTCTCGTGCCGGTGCTCGCAGACGCGGCAGGCCGGGTAGAACCGGGCAAGCCGCCCCAGGTGCACCGCGCGCGAAATGGTATACGCCTCGCCGGGGCAGCGGTACTCGGCGGCCGTCTGAAGTGCGTCGGTCATGGGCCTACCGAAGGATGGACATTCTTGTCCGTCATGGGCCTACCGTAGGATGGACATTCCTGTCCGTCATCGCGTAAATGGCTCCGCTCCCTGCAAGCTATCACGGGCAGGAATGCCCATCCTACGTGGTGGTGAGCCGCTTTTCGCGGCCCGCATATGTTTGGAGCCGTAGTCTAGGTGTTTTGGGGCGCCCGGGTCAAGATCGGACTCTTGTCACTACTCGCATTTGAACCCTGTTTCCCTGAATTCCCGCCCGGCG
>SKJM01000744.1 GCA_007122045.1 Planctomycetales bacterium
CCGGCGCGCCAGCGCAGGTAGGCGTCCAGGAAATCCTGGAGGTTGCCGTCCAGCACGCTGTGGAAGCTCGTGGCCGTGTGACCGGTCCGGGAGTCCTTCACGCGTTGCTCGGGGTGCAGGAAGTAATTGCGAATTTGCGAGCCGAAACCCACCTTGGGCATGTTGCTGTACTTGGCGGCCACTTCGGCCTCCCGCTTCTCTTCTTCGATGGCGGCCAGGCGCGAGCGGAGCATCTTCCACGCCGTCGCGCGGTTCTTGTGCTGGCTTCGCTGGTTCTGGCATTGCACCACCACGTTGGTCGGAAGGTGGGTCAGCCGGATGGCACTGGAGGTCTTGTTCACGTGCTGTCCGCCGGCCCCGCTGGCGCGGAAGCTGTCCTCCCGGACGTCGTCCTCGCTGATGTCCACTTCGATGCTGTCGGACACCTCCGGCGAGACGTCGACCGCCGCGAAGCTGGTTTGCCGCTTGCCTTCGGAATTGAACGGGCTGATGCGCACGAGCCGGTGGATGCCCTGCTCGCCCTTGAGGAACCCGTAGGCAAGCGGCCCGCGCACCGCGATAGCGGCGCTGTTGATACCGGCCTCCTCGTTGTCCTGCCGGTCGAGCAGCTCGACCTCAAATCCTTGGCTTTCGGCCCAGCAGAGGTACATGCGCAGGAGCATCTCGGCCCAATCGTTGGCGTCGGTCCCGCCGTCGCGGGCATGAATGCTCAGGATGGCCGAGTGGCCGTCGAGCGGTCCGCTCAGCAACGCCTTCAATTCGAGGTCGGCCACGGCGCGCTCGAGCTGCTGAATCTCGTCGGGAACCTCCGCGGCGAAGCCGGGGTCTTCCTCGGACATCTCGAGCATCGCCGCAAGGTCTTCGCCCCGGCGAATGACTTCATCGAGCGGTTTCAACAGCCCCTTGAGGGCCTTCAACCGGCCAACGGTTTCGCGGGCGGCCTCCTGGTTGTTCCAGAAGTCGGGCGCGGCCATGCGCTGTTCGATGTCCTGCGCCTTGGCTTGCTTGCCGGCATAGTCAAAGGGAGTCTCGCAGTTGCAGGATCCGCTGTTGGATGGCCTCGGCGCGGTCGATCAACTCTCGTTCCATAACAATCTCATCCGCCTCGCGGGAAAGCCGGTAGGATCTGCGGGGTTGCTTCCCCCCCGGCAGGTCGGCTATTCAGACTTCTCTACGGTATTATACCGGCTTTCCGGCAACCGCCTAGCCCGATTTCGGCCACGCGGCAGGCAACCTACGCCGGGAAGTCCCAGCCCTGGCGGTACTCGCGGCGGATGTAGGGGGCGGCCTCGGGCGCGTTGGGGCAGCGCAGCCGTTGCGAATCCCACTCGATTTTCTTGCCCAGCCGGTACGCCACATTGCCCAGGTGGTTCGATTCGGTCAACCAGGCCGAATACTCGAAATCGGCGATGGTCGGCTCGCCGGTCTTGCAGCCGTTGAGCCAATCGGCGTAGATGCTTCCGACGCGCGGCAGCATCGGCTCGGGCCGCTCGAAGCCCTCGAACTGCTTTTCCGGTAGGAGCACGTGCTTGCCGTAGTCGGAAAGAAGCATACCCTGATCGCCGATGAACAGATGGCCCGCCCCCCATTGGGGGATGCCTCCGTCGGTCCATATTTCCGGCTTGTTCTCGCCTTGGTACCACGTCATCCGTACGGGGGGCAGGTCGCCGCGGGGGCCGAACTCGTAACTCGCCTGCATCGAGGCGGGCGCCACTTCCGGATGCGGCGGCGGGCCGCTCGCCTCGATCGTCCGCGGCGCGTCGAGCTTCAGCGCCCAGAACGCCAAGTCGATGAAGTGGCTGCCGAGGTCGCTCATCGTGCCGCCGCCGAAGTCCCACCAGCGATACCATTTCGGCCCCGGGTAGTACACCGGATGGAACGGGCGGAAGGGGGCCGGCCCGATCCACAAGTCCCAGTGCAGGCCGTCCGGGACCGGCGCTTCTTCCTCGGGCCGGTCCGCGGGCGACTGCGGCCAGCCCCACGCGCGGGAGGTCCATACGTGCGCTTCGCGCACCGGGCCGATAGCGCCGCTCTGGATCACCTCGACCACGCGGCGGTAATTCTCGCCGGCGTGGATCTGGATGCCCATCTGCGTGGCCACGCCCGCCTCGGCGGTGGCCAGCCGCACTTGCCGCGCCTCCCACACGCTATGGGTCAGCGGCTTCTCGCAATAGACGTGCTTCTTCTCCTTCAGCGCCATGATCGTGGCGAACGGATGCGTGCGCTCCCCGCTGCTGATGACCACGGCGTCGAAGTCCTGCGGCCGGTCGAACAGCTTGCGGAAGTCGATCTCCTTGCGCGCGTTCGGAAAGCGCTGTCCGGCGGCGTTCAGGCGGGGTTCGTCGACGTCGCACAGCGCGACGATATTCTCCGAGGCCACCCCGCCGGCATTCGCCCCGCCGCGGCCTCCGGCGCCGATCACGGCGATGTTCAGCTTCTCGTTCAAGCTGCGCGCCGAAAGAACGGCCGGCGCCGCCCACAGGCCGGCGCCGCCGGCGGCCATCGCACCGCAAAATCGCCGGCGACTGAATCGACCGGCGGGGGGCACACTGGGAACACGTTTGAGGCTCGCCATGGTCTTCTCCTCTTGTGGGGGGTGAATATGGGAGGGCTGCCAAGTGCTCGCGAAAAGGCCGCCGGCGCCGAGGGGCGCCCGCAGCCGGCCGAACGCTTTGCACCCGACACCTCCCACGTTACACACCGGTACCGTGGTTGTCAACGCGCCGGCGCCCCGCCTCCGGCCTATTTGTAGTGCCAGTGCCGCACGTCGACGAATCGGCCCTCGATGGCGGCGGCGGCGGCCATGGTGGGCGAGACCAGGTGCGTGCGGCCGCCCTTGCCCTGCCGGCCCTCGAAGTTCCGGTTGGTGGTTGCGGCGCACCGCTCGCCCGGGGCCAGCTTGTCGGGATTCATCGCCAGGCACATGCTGCAGCCCGGCTCGCGCCACTCGAAACCCGCGTCGCGGAACACGCGGTCGAGCCCCTCGGCCTCGGCTTGCTGCTTGACCAGTCCGCTGCCGGGCACCACCATGGCGCTGACCCGATCGGCCACGCGGTAGCCGCGGGCGACGGTGGCCGCGGCGCGCAGGTCTTCGATCCGCCCGTTCGTGCACGACCCGATGAAGACGCGGTCGAGGGGGATGTCGACGATGGCGGTGCCGGGCTTCAGGTCCATGTACCGCAGCGCGGCGGCTGCCGATTTCTCCCGGGCGGGGTCGCCGAGGGCGGCGGGGTCGGGCACGCGGCCGCCCACGCCCGTCACCTGCGCCGGGGTCGTCCCCCAGCTCACTTGCGGCTCGATCTCGGTGGCGTCGAACCGCTCGCTGCGATCGTACTGCGCGCCGGGATCCGTGGTCAGGCGGGCCCATCGCTCCACGGCGGCATCGAAATCGTCCGGCGCGAACGGCCGGCCGCGAAGATACCGGCACGTGACCTCGTCGGGAGCGATCATCCCCGCCCGGGCGCCCCCCTCGATCGACATGTTGCACACGGTCATCCGCGATTCCATCGACAGGGCGCGCACGGCCTCGCCGGTGTACTCGACACAGTAGCCTTGCCCGCCGCTCGTGCCGATGCGCCCGATCAGGTGCAGGATCATGTCCTTGGCGGTCACGCCGGAGGCCAGGGCCCCGTCCACCCGCAACTCGAGCGTTTGCGGCTTGTGCTGCAACAGCGTTTGCGTGGCCAGCACGTGCTCGACCTCGCTGGTGCCGATGCCGAAGGCCAGCGCTCCGAAGGCGCCGTGGGTGGCGGTGTGGCTGTCGCCGCACACGATGGTCATGCCCGGCTGCGTCAGCCCCAACTCCGGCCCGATGACGTGGACGATCCCCTGCCGCACGTCGTTCAGATCGTACAGCCGGATGCCGAACTCGCGGCAGTTCCGCCGGAGCGTGTCGATCTGCCGCGCGGAAACGTCGTCGGCAATGGGCAGCGAGCGGTCGGTGGTCGGCACGTTGTGATCGACGGTGGCCACGGTCTTCTCCGGCCGGCGCACCTGGCGACCGGCCAGCCGCAAGCCTTCGAACGCCTGCGGGCTGGTCACCTCGTGAACGAGGTGCAAGTCGATGTACAAGATGGTTTGCTTTCCGGCCTCGTCGTGGACCACGTGGTCGGCCCAGATCTTTTCGAACATGGTCAGTGGCATAGGATCAACGGCCTTTGGGGCTGTTCCGTCGGGGTGTCGCAACAATAACTAGGGGGCTCGTCCACGGTCGGCCGGCGAGGTTCATTGCCGGCGAGTGGACTTGGCTATGGCACATCGCATCGGGGTTACCGGCAGGATGGACATTCTTGTCCGCCTTGTCCGCGGCGGACAGGAACGGCCGTCCGACGGACAGGAACGGCCGTCCTGCGTTCTCGCGCGGCATGGGCCGCTTGCCCGGCCGGGCCGTGGCTAGTCGCGGCCGCGCCAGGGGTCCCGCTTCCACTCCAAACCGGCGGCTTCCGCCACCTTCTCCTGCCAGGCAGCCTGCATCTGCCGGAGGTCGGGCACACCGGCGCCGATATACCTACCGAGATCATCGACCAGGAATCCCTCCCAGAGCACCGTCCTGGAAGGGTCCAGGCGTTCCATGCGCACCACGTATGCGTAGGTCTGAGGCTGATTCATCGTCACGCCCAATTCTCCCTCGTCGAGGGCGAACACGTCGCGCATGAACTGCCGGCCCGTAAAATCGACCCCCTCCACCTCGCTGAGGCGCGGCGGTTCCTGCGCGAGCATTGGCGGTACGTCGCCGAAGGTCATCCAACTGAACGGCCCGGCCTGCACCACCTCGTGCTCCGGCCGGTCGGCGAAATGCTCCGACAGGGTCTGTTTCGAGTCGCGGGCCTGCGCGGCCAGTGCTTCCGCCCGGGCACGGGCCAGCTCGCGCGCCTCGACGAGTTTCCATGCCTCCAGGACCTGTTCGCGTACGTTCGCGTCCTGCCAGCTTGGGACGCGCTGCTCCGTCTCCTCCGTCTTCCAGAAGAGGAAGTAGCTCTCTTCATCTTGCGAGATGGCAGGCTGTCGGACCGGGAGCCTCTCGAACGCATACTGGACGAACGGCTCCGAGGCCTCGATCAGCGATCGGCCGATATCGGTCGCCTGCACCTCCCACGGGGATAGCAGGGCCGTTTCAAACGATTTCAACCCGTGCTCCGCGGCGATTTCGGCCATGTCGAAGTGCTCGGGCGGCTCGGCGGTCGGATCGTCTTCGAGTTGCCATTCGTGCACCGCGCGGTCATCGTAGTACTGCTGAATGCGAGCGCGCAACGACTGCAAAAGCTCCTCGACGTTCTCGCGCGCTTTTCGGTGCGCCAGGATGGCCCGAATCTCGTTCTCCACTTCCGAAAGGGGGACGTGGAACCGCGTCTCGTCCGACGGGGCGTCGACGACCGACGGCTCCGGCAGTGCGGGTTCATCGTCCGCCGGGTCGGGTTGCGCCGGAAGGGCCGGGGCCGGAACATCCTGCGCCACCGGCTGCGGCGGCTTCGGATCCCCCACCTCCGGCGACGGCTCGTCGGCCGGCGCGGCGTGTTCCTCGTCCACCTCATCGACGAACGAGGTCCACCGGAAGTGTGCACCGTTCGGGCCGAACTGCGCCGCCTCGGGATCCTCGGACGGCTCCGGCGATGCTTCCCCAGCCCCTTCGGGCTCGACAGCTTCCTCGACTGGTTCGGCAGGCTCCTCAACCGGCTCCTCAGGTTCTTCAGCCGGTTCGTCAGGTTCCTCGAACGGTTCCTCAGGACCTTCAACCGGTTCGGCTGGCTCCTCAACCGGTTCGGCAGGTTCCTCAACCGGTTCGGCAGGCTCCTCAACCGGTTCGGCAGGTTCTTCGATCGGTTCGGCG
>SKJM01000617.1 GCA_007122045.1 Planctomycetales bacterium
GAAGGGGATCGTCAATTGCAATGCGGGGCATGGTTGGACTCCTCTCGGGCAATCTCCTCGGTCGAGAGTGCCGCGTCGAACACTTTGACCTCGTCGATGGTCCCGTGAAAATGGTCTCGAATCTCGGCGGGGCTGGTGCCGAGGCTGCAGCCGATTTCCATGCCCTGCCCGCAGTTGCCGGGGATGTAACCGGGCGTTTCGGCGGTGGCCGCCGGCTTGCCGTCGACGTACAGTTCGTGGATCGCATTAATTCAGACGATGGTTCGCATACACCACCATTCTCGCATGGGTGCGGGGCGGGGTCAACAGGCGGCCAGTTGCCGCTCCAACGGCACGTGCGTTCCCGGCCCGGTGCGAAGGGCGCGTGCGCAAGTGGCGTCCGTCGAATGATGGCCGATCCCATCGGCCGTGTCTCCGGAACCCGGCCGAAGGGAGGTGGTTGACAAGGATTCCCGTTTATGCGACGATTGAGATGGCCGCAGGATGGAAGTTCCCGTCCTTGCCCCGACCCTTCTCCGGTTCCATGTTCCATCAGGAGACACGTCATGAACCAGCAACACACGCGGCGGGCGTTCCTTCGCGAAACGGCGGCCATTGCGTCGGCCGCGGCGGCGCTGCGGGCGGCCGAGGGCCTGGCCGACGACGCGGCGCCCGGCGCACTGCCGAAAATCCGGCTCGGCAGTCTGGAAGTTTCCCGGCTGATCCTCGGCAGCAACCCGTTCTTCGGCTTCAGCCACGGCAACCCGCAAGCCACGGCCGATGAAATGCGGGCGTGGTACACGCCGGAGCAAACCGCCGCGGTTTTGGACCAGGCGGCCGAGCAGGGCGTCACCGCCGTCTGGGCCCCCTGCTACGAGCGTTGGGTCGAGTTGTGGACGGCCTACCGCGCGAACGGCGGCAAGCTGGCGCACTGGATCGCCCAGCCCGACCGACTGCCGATGGAACGCGACATCGACATCGCGGCCGACCACGGCGCCTCGGCCGTTTTCATCCAGGGCGTCCGGGCCGACGAGCAGGTGCAGGCGGGCGCGTGGGACGTGCTGCGCGGGTGGCTGGAGTGCATCGCCGGGCGCGGCCTGCCCGCCGGCATGGCCACCCACCAGGCCACCACCCACCTCGAGGCCGAGAAGCGCGGCATGCCCGCCGACTTCTACAACCAGTGCCTCTACCGGCCGGGGCATTACGTGCCCGAGGGCCCCGCCGAAACCCTGGCCGCCGTCGAGAAGCTGACCAAGCCGGTGGTCCTGTTCAAGGTGCTGGCGGCCGGGCGGGTGGCCCCGAACGAGGCGCTGCCGCCGGTGCTGCGCCGCCTGAAGCCGAAGGACGGCGTGTGCATCGGCGTCTTCCCGCGCGAGCGTGACGAGATTGCCGAGAACGCCACGTTCCTCCGTTAGGAGCCACACCCAATGCCATCGCCCTTTCCAGGAATGGACCCGTACCTGGAGCATCCGGCAATCTTCCCGGGGCTTCACGACAGTTTCGTAACCTACATCCGCGAGGCCTTGCAGCCGAAGCTGCCGGAGCCGTACTACGCCGAGATCGGCGACCGGCTGTGGGTCGAGGTGTCCGACCGCAGTATCGAGCCGGACGTGAACGTGCTGAAATGGAAGGACCAGCCGGAGCCCGAACACGGGGGGAATGACAACGACGCCGGTGGGGCGGCCGTCGCCACGCAAGCACGAACCACACCGGTGGTCGTCACGGTGCCGCACGACGAGTTCCGCGAACCGTACGTCGACATCATGGCCCGCATCGAAGGACACGAACGGGTCGTCACGACCATCGAGGTTCTCAGCCTCACGAATAAGACGCCCGGCCGCCACGGCCGCGAGCTTTACCTGCAAAAGCAGCGGGAAGTTCTCGAAAGCGACGTGAGCCTCGTGGAAATCGACCTGCTGCGCGGCGGCGAACACACCACGGCCGTTCCGCTGGGGCGGGCGCGCCGGAAGACCGGCGCGTTCGACTACCACGTTTGCGTCCACTGGTTCGATCGCCTGGAGATCTTCTACGTCTATCCGTTCACCGTGCGCGACGTGCTGCCCGAGATCATCGTCCCCCTGCTCCCGCAAGACGGAGCCGTCCTCCTCGACGTGCAGGAGGTGTTCCAGCGTTGCTACGACACGGGTCCCTACCGGCGGCGCGTGCGTTACGGCGAAGCAGAGACCGTACCGCCTTTGACCGAAGCCGACGCCCAGTGGGCCGCCGGCCTGGTGCGGGAAGCCTCAAAACCATAGGGCAAAGCATGTTCCGAACTGCGATACGTCTGGCACTTCTGCTTGTAAGCGTGGGCGCTCTCACCGGGTTGGCGCGGGGCGGCCCGCGCTGGTCGCGCGGTCCCGATGGGCGGATCAGCGTCGAACCCGCGCCCGTCGAACGCCGCTTCCAAAACGCCGACTGGCCCAAGGACTGGGAGCAGGGATTCTGGGACCGCGCGAACTACGTGGTCGCGCAGGTTGCCCGCGACGGCCGCTACGGCGGCACGTACTTCGAGCAGGAAAAGCGCTCCTATGGCTGGGCGATGCTCTCGGTGCTGGGCGGCTTCGAGGAGCCGGCCATGCGGTTTCTCCAGGCCGAAGACCCCATGGCCCAGCAGTGGAACAAGCATACCCTGGGCATCGACCTGTTCCCGTGCTTCACCCTCAAGCAGCAGGTGCGCAAGTACTTCTTCTTCGGCGGGGCGATGGAGCCCGAATACCGGGAACGCATGAAACGGGCGGCGGGCATCTTCACCGAAAAGGACCCGCTGGGCCGCCCCCATTACGCCTACGCCGGCAAGAGCGGCTGGGGGCCCGACGCGAAGAACTCGTGGGTCGACGTCCGCAGCACCGACAACCTGAAGCTGATGCGCGACACGTCGGTGTACCTGTTCGCCGAGGAGTCGGGCAACGAGGAGGTGCGGCGGCTGTACAAGGACCACCTGCGCCGGTTCGTCGTGACGATGTACTACCAGGGGATGGGCGAGTGGGACTCGGAGAACTACCTGGGGCACTCGATCGCCCCGATGCTTAACCTGTACGACTTCGCCAAGGACCCCGAAGTGAAGATGCTGGCCAAGGCGGCGCTCGACGCCATGGCCGCCGCGGCGGCGGTGAAGTACTGGCGCGGCGGATTCAACGGGCCGACGTGCCGCGACTACAACCACCCCTATCCCTTCGGCGGCAGCGCCGCGGCGCTCACTTGGCTGTGGTTCGGCGACGCGCCGGCGCGGCCGGAGCAGTTCGAAGCCGACGAAATCCACCTGATCACCAGCGCCTACCGCCCGCCGCAGGCGGTGGTCCACCTGGCGCGCAAGAACTTTCCCCGGCCGAAGGAAGTCATCGCCGGCAAGCCGCGCTGGGCCGCGTGGCGCACGCCCGACGACGCCGCGCCCACGTACCGCGAAACGCACTACTTCGGCCGGACGTTCCAGTTCGGCACGCTCGCCCGGGGCACGCAGAACCCCGATGTGAACGGCTTCAAGATCCTGGTGTATTCCAGGCGGCGCGGGGCCGAGACGATCATGGCCGCCCCGACCGACGAACCCCTCCGGCTCGGCTCCCCGCAGTACCAGGAGGGCATCCTGGCGTCCCACAGCGCCGTGGGCCAGAACGGCAACATGGCCATCTACCTCACCCGCGAAAGCGACAAGCCGTACCTGTTCCTTGTGCCCGAATCGGCTGAAATCATCGAGCGGGGAGGGGTGACGTTCGTTCGCTGCGAGCGGACGACCATTGCCCTGTGGCCGATCAACCTGACGCCGCCGCGGCTCGACCGCGAACGGACCGACCGCGTTCAGTACGAGGTGCGAACCGACCGGGAAGGGCGCGAGGAGCGCCGCCCCCGCTGGACCGGCTCGAAGATCCTTGCCGCCCGGCGCCGTGCGGCCGGCCACTACGGCTTCGCCATCGAGATTGACGAGGGCAACGCCGAGCGGTTCATCGCGGCGGCCTCGAACATTCGCCCGGAAACCGGCGAAGTGCCCGTACGCGGCGCCGCGGCGATGACCGCCGTGAGCGGGCGCCGGGTGCGGCTCCAATGGGGCGATACGCTGGCGGCCGTCCACATCTGGCGCGACGGCAGGCTGCGCGACTGGGACAGCCCCGAAGAGTTGGTCGCCTATCGCACCCTCGACGGCGAACTGATCGACCAGTCGTGGCAGGGCGACGGGACGCTGCGCGTCGCGTCCGGCGGCAAGACATTCACCTGCACCGTCACCCCCGACGGCCGGGTGAGCTTCGAAGAGTAAAACAGGATCGACGGCGTCCGGCCAGGCTTCCGAGTGATTTCGAGCCGTGGTGCCGGCGTTACCTTTCCGGACAAGAACGGGAGAATGGGAAACGGTTATGTCCATGAATTTCGACCCCATCGACGACATCCCGCTACCGCCGAAGCCGCCGGAGGAACGCGAGGCGGCGCCGCCGGAGCCGCTTGATTCGTGCGAGCCCCTTGAGCCGCTTGATTCGTCCGAGCCGCTTGAGCCCCTTGAGCCCCTTGAGCAGGTTGAGCAGGTTGAGCAGGTTGAGCAGGTTGAGCAGGTTGAGCAGGTTCCGCCTCCCCGCGTGTGGACCCTGCTGCTGATGCTACTGCTGGCGCCGGTCGTTTACATCGTGTTCACGGTAATGGCCGTTGCGGTCGTGATGGCTCTTCCGGCCGGCTTCGGTTCTGCCGCCGGCCCGGACGAGCTGTTCGGCGGCGCCGTGGGGCTTTCGCTGCTGATCGTCTTTGCGCACGGAAGCATAGCCTTGCTCGCCGTCGCCGCGGCGCTGCTGTCGCCGCGGCCGTGGCGCGAGCGGCTCGGCCTGGTGCGGCCGGTGGTGTCGTGGTGGGCGATGCTCCCGATCCTGGTGGGCACCATGGCCTTCGGTTGGCTGAACGTCCTCATCTGCGCCGCGCTGTTCGAAGCGCCCTCGAAGGGCCTGGAGGAACTGTTCGAGATGATGACGGTCTTCACCGGACCCGCCGTGGTCCTGGGCGTGATGAACGTGGGCCTCGTGGCGGGCACGGCCGAGGAACTGATCTTCCGCGGTTACCTGCAAACGCGCCTGCTGCGCCGCTGGGGGCCGCTTGCCGCCATCGTGCCGGTCAGCGTGCTGTTCGGGCTTGTTCACATGGACGTACAGCATGCCCTATCGGCGGGCATCATGGGGGCGTGGTTCGGTGTCCTGTGCTGGCGCACCGGGTCGCTGTGGCCGGCAATCCTCTGCCATGCCGGCTACAACGCGTATGTGTCGATATGGTATGCCGTGGCCGGCATGCCCGAGCAGTCGATGACCTACGCCCAGATGCTCGCCGGATGGGACGCAACCGACACGGTGCTGTTCAGCCTCTCCGGCGCCGCGCTGCTGTTTTCGATGGCCATCCTGGCAAGAGCCCGCCCCGAGAGCGGGCGGCTGATTGGGTAACGGGTATGCCGCAATGTCCGGTGCGCGGTTATAATTGCTTCGTTCGAGCGTTTGCCTACGGACGTTCCACGAGCAGGAGTCCAAGTCGCCCGAGGAAATCCGGAAAGCAAACCTGTGCCGCGCCGATCTGCGCGAGGCCGAGATCGACGGCGTCGACTTCTACCTGGTCGACCTCCGCGGCGCCCGATACACGCCGGCGCAGGAGGCCCATTTCCGCCAGTGCGGCGCCCTCCTGGAGGATCCGGCGCGAGACGGCTGAATTGCCACCAACTCCAGCAAAGCCGAGGGAAGCCTGCACCGGACGCGGTCGAGCGTGTCAGCCGGCTCCGCCGCCCGCCTCGAGCCCCTCCTCCGAATCCGACACCTTCGCGTCGCCGAACACGGCTTCGAGTTCCGCAAGATGCTGGCCGGTGGCCGTATGGATGACCACGGCCCGGTTCTTGCCGGCGCTTTGGATCTTGCGCACCCCGTGCCCGAACCCCTTGAGCCTTCGCCGCACCTGCGCGGCGCTGAGGTTCACGTACAGCTTGTCGCCTTTCGGATCCGCCATATACTCCTCCCTCTCCGCCGGTGTCTGCCGGTGGCCCGTGGCCAGATCGACCCACTCGCCACACTCGCACTGAATGCTGCGGCCGAACGCGAACAACGTCACGTCGTACTCGGCTCCGCATTTTGGGCATTGGATGGCCATGCAACGATTTCCCGGCCGTGTGCGAATATGCCCGGGCGATTGCCTCACCACGGGCGCCACTTCCTTTTGACGAGCCACGCTTCGGCGGCAGCGATGTTCCTGCTTTCGCTGGGCTTGATGGTGTACGCGCCCCATCGCCCCTCGCAGCACAGGTACAGGCACGTGCCCCCAAAGGTTTCGCCCGACCAACCCGTGGCCATGAAGCGGACCAGAACGCGATGGCCATCGCCGGAACATTCGACGATGTACGGGGTGCGATGGCGGGCATACCAGTGCCGCGGTTCGACGACCACGGCGAGCGGCACGCCGAAATAGTGAAACAAGACCTCCTGCACCGTGCATCGCTTGCCCGATTGCGAGTACACGAATCGCCCGTCTTCCTCCTGCTTGATCGGGAGCCGAACGAGCCCTTTCCCCGCTTTCCGCAGGGCGATTTCGACCGATCCCAGGGCATGGAACGTGCCCCTCTGGTCGCAGGCGGCGGCGTCGATCACCTCCTCGACCGAGCCCTGGGCAACCGCCGACCAGCGGCCCTTGCGGTACTCCACTTCGAGGAGCAACGCGCCGCGTTCTTCGGCCAGCGGCGTAAGCCGGCCCCAGGTGTCGGACTCGGCATCGGCGCCCTCGGGGTTCCGCTGCCAATCGAGGTAGAACCGCCCGCGCAGTGCACGGGCTTCCACCTTGAAATACGACAGGACCGGCGACTGGGCAATCGCCGCGCCGAGCGCTTCCGACAGCTTATCCTTGTCTGTCGCCGTCAGTTTGCGCGCGGCGGGGCGGCGCGGCCGCTCCGACCAGCCTCTTCGATCTCGCCATCGCATTGCCCAAACTCCTTCACTCGCGTTACCCGCGCTTCATGCAGCATTTCTTGTATTTCCTTCCGCTGCCGCACGGGCAGGGTGCGTTCCTGTTGAACTTCCGCGGCGCGTTGCTTTCGATGGACCGAGTCCGTCCGATCGGCCGTCCCGCCGGATCCTGGTATTGAATATCCGACGTGCAACCTAGTTGTCGGCAACGACAGATGAGAGGGGCGGGGTCGAAGTAACCGCCGGCGTCCACCGCAACCGCTCGGGACAGTTCGTTCGCGACGGCCGCTTGCTCACTCTCGGGCACCGCGCCGATGGGGATGGCCGCTCCGCCCGTCATGGCAAAATCCTCGTGGCGCAGCAGCCGGGAGGCGAACAGCGCGCCCGGCACCGCCGTGCTGGCAAATCCCATGTCGATGATCAGGAGGGTCGCTTCGGACAGGATGTCGCGAACCGTCACTCCCACGCCGCGGATGACGGATTCGACAAAGAAGATCGAGTAGGTCGCGTGCTGCATGGCACGGAGGTGTTCCATCTCGATCGACTCGGGGTCGGGTGGCGATTCGATCAGGTACTGCTCGATGGCGTTGCGGCCCTTGCGGCGCACGTCGTAGATGCAGTAGTCCATCAGGACGGCCATTTCGTCTTCCGTATCGAAAACGAACGTGCCTTCCCGGAAGATTCCCAGTTTTCGCCCGCCTTCCTCAAGAACGTCTTTGGGAAGGCGCGCCACCAACTTATCGCTGAGCTTGCGTCCGGCCGCGCGCAAACGCTTGTAGTGGGCAACAAGCTCCGCCTGATCCGCGACGTCCTCCGGTGTGTGGTTGCCCCGAAATGGGTGTTGCCTGTCCATGGTCACTGCCTCCTAGCGTGTGGAATTTCCTCTAGTATACGGCGAGCGCGGAAAGCCCCGAAGGGGTAGCCCACTGACCACCGCTCCAGGCCGGGCAAGCCGGCCGGTGGCGGCCAATAGCGTTACCCGGGAGGAATGCCTGCTGCGCCGCCCAAACTGGGAGTTTCCCCCGCAAACGCATGCCTTCTACCCAGCCCAACGAAGTAGAACACCAGCAGTATGCAGGAGGCCACGGCTGCGGCCAATTTGACCGCATAGGGCGCGGCCGAGGGGGATAGAAACCCCTCGATCACCGCCGCCAGGAGGAACAACAGGACGGCGGCGGCCACCGAGGGCACGGCTTCGGTGGCCGCCCGCCGCAGGGCGGCGGCGCGCGTGTATCCGCCGGTATCGACCAGCGAAAAACCCAACCGCATGCCGGCGGCGGCGGCCAGCACGATGGCGGTCAGCTCGAAGGGGCCGTGCGCGGTGACGAAATGGAAGAAGTTCCCCGCGTGCGGGCCTCCGGCCATGTGGCCGAACGCGGCGCCCAGCACCGAGGCGTTGAACACCAGGGCAAACAACCCCCCAATGCCGAACACCAGGCCGAACGCGAAACATCGCAGCCCGATACTCGTATTGTGGATGGTGTAGAACCCCGTGGCCAGCATGCCCGTGGCCCCGTCGCTGCGTCCGGCAACCGGCTGCGAGTACATTTCCTCGAGGGCCTCCATGAAGTCTTGTCCGAGGATCCGATCGGCGTAGTCGGGCGAGGAGAAGGCCATGAGGCTGCTGAGGATAAAAACGCCCCAGAAAATGGCCAGCGCCAGGCGAAAGCTCCGGTCGCGGTAGAGCCGGCGGGGCACGTTGATGAACAACTCGCCGTACCACTTGCGCACGGCGAACGCCCGCGTGCGGTACAGTTGGTTGTGCGCCCTGCCGACGAGTTGGTGCAAGTATTGGACAGTGGCCGGCGGCAGGTGGTAGGCATCGGCCAGGGCCAGGTCGGCGCAGGCCGCGCGGTAGAGGGCGGCGAACCGGGTGCCGGCCTCGGCCCGGACCCGCCGCCCGGAAAGGTTCTCCAACGCGGAACAACGTTGCTCGAGTTCACGCCAGTGCTTCTGCCGCGACTGGATCAGTTCGGAAACTTTCATGGGTGCTTCTCGACGGGTGGCCTATCCGGCTGCCGGCACCGGCGACGGCACAGCCGGCGCGGGCCCCTCCGGATCAGTTGCGGCAAGGAACTTCCGGTGGTATAGTGCACATAAGAGCAGGTCGGGATTGGTGTCGGCGGGCAAACCGAAGCGCCGGCGGAGCGGCTCGGCCAAGTGCCGGGCCATTTCCATCCGCCGCTTCCACGCGAACGCCCGCCGATGCTGTACGTAGGCCGCCAGCGCTCGGGCCATGCTCCGGCTCACCTCGAAGCCGGGGGGGATTTGGGCGGCCAGGGGGCCGATCGCCGGTTCATTCGGGTTCACCAGGCCGAACAGCCAGGGCCGGTCCTCGACCACCACCATGGTGCCGCACGCCAGGTCGCCCAGCCGCTGAAAGCGGTCGTTGGCCGACGCGGCCAGCAGGCCCAACAGGTAGGTGAACGGGCCCAAGTAACCGAGGTTGAACACGGCCGGCTGCCCGTCCACGATCCGGAGTACGTTGCGCAGGACGGCCTGCATTCCGCCGATGGCCTGGCCGTCGACGGTGAGCACGCGAATGCCCATGACCCGCTTCCCCGGGGTTTGACCGTTCCACAACGCCTCGAAGGCGCCGCCGTACCCCCACGCCAGCAGGAACCACAAGACCAGTCCGAGGGCGGCGCCCACCTCGGGCATGTACATGAACCCGAACGCAAGCAGGAGCCCCACCCAGCCAAGTACGGCCACCCCCAGGCGGATGCCAAGGTCGATCAGGTAGGCGGGCAGGCGGTGGAACGGCCCGGCCACCCGGTACTCGAAGGCCGTGTTCTCCGGGGTGACGATGTCGATGTGCGTGTCGAGTTGGTCGGAAACGGCTGGCATAACGGCCATTATTGGCCGTGGCGGGCCGTTCGGCAACCGTACGGGGTGGAGAAAGCACGGGTCCCCCTACCCTCGCGGACAGCGGCCCCCTACAATGGACCTTTGCCGAGCGCGAAGGGCACCGTCCCATTTTCCCGGCGAAAGGGCGTCTTCCCCAGGAAACGTCTCCTGCCGCAGCGAAGACGGGGACCATCCCCAGCGAACGGTTATACTTCAGTTGAAGGGCAATCTCTATGGTACTGATTATTCTCCGATGCGTGTTCGTACTGGTCGCGGCGGGGTTGGCTATCTCGATCATCAACTCGCCCGTCGTGCCCGAAGACAGCGAATGGATGGCCATTGCCGTGCTGGCCGGGATGCTCCTGCTTGCGATCGGCGTCATTGCGCTGGACGTGGCCATCCGCCGCAAGGAGCTTCAGACGATCACGGCCGTGTACTTCGGCATGGTGATCGGGCTGTTCCTCGCCTACGTGGTGGGAATCGCACTGACCCCGCTGCCGATGAGTTCCGCCGTCCGCCACAACGTGCAACTGACGCTCGGCCTCGTGTTCTGTTACGCCTGCATCAGCCTGCTGCTGCAGACGAAGAACGACTTCCGATTCATTATCCCTTACGTCGAGTTCGCCAAGGAAGTGAAACGGCTGAAGCCGTGCATTCTCGATACGAGCGTCGTCATCGACGGCCGGATTGCCGACGTGGTGGAGACGGGCATCTTCGACAGCCAGTTCATCATGCCGAAGTTCGTCATCGGCGAGTTGCAGGCGATCGCCGACAGCTCCGACCGGCTGCGGCGGAGCCGGGGGCGCCGCGGGCTGGACATTCTCGCCCGCCTGCGGAACAATCCCAACGTCGAGATGGAAATCTACGATCAGGATCTGGCCGCCTTCGCCGGGCAACCGGTCGACATGAAACTGGTGATCCTGGCCAAGCACCTCGGCGGCAAGCTCCTGACCAACGATTACAACTTGAACAAGGTCGCCCGCGTTCAGGATGTGCCGGTCATCAACCTCAACGACCTGGCCAACGCCTTGAAGCCCGTGTTTCTCCCCGGCGAACGGATTGAAGTGCAAGTGGTCAAACCGGGCGAGGAGCCGGGGCAGGGCATCGGCTACCTCGACGACGGCACCATGGTGGTGGTCGAGGCGGGGCGCAACCACATTGGCAAGCAGGTGGCCCTGACCGTGACCAGCGTGCTGCAGACCAGCGCCGGCCGCATGGTGTTCGGCCGGTTCGAAGCCATCGCCGCCTGACCTACTCGAATGTCTGTTCAGGCCCCGGGAACGCCCCTTGGCGCACGTCGTCGCGGAACCGGGTAATTGCGCCGCAGGCTTCGCTTCGTAAGTCGGCGTAAGCCCGCACGTGCTTCGGCACGTGGCCGTCGTGAAGCCCGAGCAAATCGTGGATCACCAGCACCTGGCCGTCGCAGTGCGGCCCGGCCCCGATGCCGATGGTCGGAATGTGCAGCTCGCCGCTGATGCGCCCGGCGATGCCGGTGGGAATGCACTCCAACACAATGGAAAACGCGCCGGCTTGCTCGGCTGCCCGGGCGTCGGCCAGAAGCTGTTTCTCGTCGCGTTGCACGCGATAGCCGCCTAACTGATGGATGCTCTGGGGCCGCAGTCCCACGTGCGCCATCACCGGGATGCCCGCCGCCACCAGGGCCGCGATGGTTTCGGCCTGCTCGACGCCGCCTTCGAGCTTCACGGCCTGGCATCGGGCACCCTTCAGGATGCGGCCGGCGCTGTCGATCGCCCGATGGGTGCCCAAATGGAAGCTCGGGAAGGGCATGTCGACGATCACCAGGGCGTGCCGGACGGCCCGGCCCACCATCTCGGCATGGTAGATCATCTCCTCGAGGGTTACCGGCAAGGTGTTGGCATGACCCTGGACGACCATCGACAAACTGTCGCCCACCAGAATGCCCTCGATGCCGGTGCTATCCACCATATGGGCGGTAGGGTAATCGTAGGCCGTAAGCACGGTAATCTTCCGGCCGGCGGCCTTCATGGCCACGAACTCGGGAACGGTAAGCTGGTGCGGGTCGCGGGGCATTGCGTGTGTCATCCAATTGGGGAGACAGCAGGGGGACTAAACCCACCGAGAAGGCGGGTCGAGCCCTCACTGCTGCGGTGAACGTGGAAGTCGAGGCCGGCACAGAGCCGTTGAGCCGGTGAGCTTGGCCCTACCTTCCAATTCGGCCCTATTCTACGGTTCGCGGGACCGCGGAACTAGTTGCCCCTCCTCACGGCGTAGCCGCGACGGCGATTGTCGGTTATCATGATAGGGTGGAGCCTTGGCTTCAGGTCTGATGCGGGAGGGGAAATGATGACTCAATTTGTATGCGGAGAACGCCGCACGAGAGGTGGCGCGGCGTGGCTTTGCCAAGTGGCGCTTTCAACGGGGTTGGCAGCCATTCTGGCCATCGACGCGTTCGGCCAGGAGGGGGGCGACCTCAGCATATCCGGCGCCGTCGAAGCCGTCGCGCCCGGCAGAATTACACTGAAGACGCCGGCCAATGACACCTGGGCGCTCATGGTTCCCCGGGACGCGAACGTCGAGGTCACCGGCACGGCCGAGCCCGATCTGCTGCAACGCGGCGCCTTTGTTCGCCTGCTGGCCACGGTCGATCGGCGGGGACAGGTGCGCGGCCCGGTACAGCAGTTGACCCTCACGGAATCGGCCAATCGGCCGGGGCGGAGGCCGGGTGTATTTCGCCCGGGCCAGTTCGAGCCGCCGGCGCCAGGCGACCAAAAGGACGATGTCGGCTTTGTCATGCCCGGCATGCAGCCCCTCATCCCGGAAGGGGCCGAGGAGGCGATGCTGGAGCTTCGCGGCCACATCCGCAACTATCGGAGAGGCTTTTTGACACTCGAAGTCCCCCACCCCCTGTTCAGGGGCCCATTGCGGGTGGAATTGACCGAATTGCCGACCATCGCCCTCGAGTTCTCCGACTACAGCCGCGCTCGACCGGGCGACCGGGTTTCGGCCAAGGGCCCCCAGGTCGGGCCAAACGTCATTCGTGCGAAGGAGGTAAGTCTTGAGTTGAACACTCCGGTGGGCGATCCGCGAAAGCGGCCCGCGCCGGCCCCCGACGCCCGCCCGCTTCGACCAGAAGAGCGTCAGCCGTTCGGGGCGGCGCCGGAACCGGAACCGGAAGCGAAACCGGAACCGCGAGTGCCGGAAGTGCCGGAAGAGCCGGAAGTGCCGGCCGAGGCCGACCACCGGCCCGAGCCGCCGGACCCCGACGCCGCACCGATCGGCCAGCAGCCGGTCGAAGCGCCGCCGCACGAGCCGCCCCCGGCCGCCGAGCGCGACGACGAGGACGAGTTGCTCGCGATGGTGACGCCCGAGCCCGGCACCACGGTACCGCCGGCCATACGCGTGCGGCTTGGCGAGGCGCGGCCGGTAACGTTCGCGCCGAGCCGGCCGATTCCCGCCACCGATATTCGCCGCCAGTTCGGCGCTCCCGACCAGGTATTCGATGTCCGCGGCGAACTGCCCGTCGGACGCGAACGCGGCCTGCAGGAAGTCCGCTGGGAAATGTGGGTTTACGGCCGGGCCAAACTGCTCATCGACGAAACGGGAATGGTGCGTTATCGGCAGGCCCGGTAAACGCGGCATGAGGCTCTCTTCGAAAACGGCTTGCGCCGTGTCCCTCAGAACCCGCCCCACGTACATCTGCCACGACAGTCCGGCCCGGCCCTTGCGCGGGGTCGCATAGTCGGCTATATTGGGGGGCAGTAAGGTACGCGCCGCTCTGGCGAGCAAACGGGACGCTTAGCCCTTGTCTTCTGGTGTCGGTTCGGTAGAATGGCAGTAATACGAAACGGCGATTCGTAATATCACCCGCCGGCAACATTCCGCCGCAGCCAACAACCCGGGGCACCTGCCAAGCGCGGAGCGCGGTGGCACGCCACGGACTCGGAACCGCCGAACCATCCCACCATTCACATGACCATCGACCCAGCCAACCCGATGTCCAGGGCCACGACCACCCACGTCTACACGGCCATCCTGCCGTCCACGCGCACCGGCGCGTCCAAGAAACCGCCCCTTTGCCGCAGCGTGGCGCCATCGGCGCTGCCCGGCCACCGCTCGCCGCCGCGGGGCTACGCAGGTTTTACCCTCGTTGAGCTGCTGGTGGTCATCGCCATCATTGGCATTCTCATGGCACTGCTCCTCCCCGCCGTGCAGGCGGCGCGGGAAGCGGCCCGGCGGATGAACTGCGCGAACAATCTCAAGCAAATCGGCCTGGCCTTGCACAACTTCCACAGCAGTCACAAGCGATTTCCCGTCGGCTCGCCCTCGAAGACCTGCTCCGGCTACGAGCACATTCCCGCCTGGCAGTACCGTTGGGGCCCCCTGGCAATGCTCACGCCGTACCTGGAGCAGTTCAACTTATACGAGTCGCTGAATCTACAGGTTCCCTTGTATGGGCATACCGGGTTGTACAAGGGGCCCGGTTACGGGGTGCATCCGAGCAACCACGAAGCGTTGACCCAGGAGATATCGTTCTTCTACTGCCCCAGCGATCGGGCGCAAAAGAGCGTGCCGCCAGATTCCGAGTTGGAGTTCGCCGGCAGCAACTACATGACTTGCTGGGGACGCGGCGCGCCGACCGCCACCGGAACGGCGGTGTTCGACACCGACGGATTGTTCAACAACCAAAACGGGGTCCGCTTCGCCGACGTGACCGACGGAACCAGCAATACGGCGGCGTTTTCCGAAAGCCTGCTGCCCGATTCGCACATGCCGTCCGCCTCCGTCACCCTGACCGAGCAGAACAAGGGACTGGTGATGGTAGGCGCGAGCAGCGGCGGAGACCCCGCGCTTAGCGTCGAGTGGTGCACGCGTTTCGGGCAACCGGTCGCTTCCCAGCCGCGGCGCACGGGGCGTTGGTTCGACGGATTCGTGCTTTACCGGGCTTATTACCACTGGCACGGCCCGAACTCGCCTGTGCCCGACTGCGCGAAATGGTCGCCCTTGCGGTCGCTCTGGCAGACGGCCCGCAGCCGCCACCCCGGCGGCGTGAACGTGGTTTTGGTGGACGGCTCGGTTCACTTTGTCAGCGAGACGATTGACCTCGACACCTGGCGCGCGCTCGGCTCGCGCAACAGCGGCGAAGTGCTCGGCTCGTTCTGAGCCGTGTCGCCGTCGGAAGACGTGCTTTCTTCACCAAATATTGTTTTGCACCCAGTCCGTACCCTTACTTGAAAGGATCCCGCACATGAACCACCCCATACTTCCCACGCTATCGCGTCTCGTTCTGATCGTTGCGCTGTGTGTCGGTTTGACGGCCGACGGTCGCGCCGCCGAACCAGCGGCGCGGTTCTACCTGGTCGGCGCCGGTCCCGGCGAGCCCGACCTCCTGACCCTTCGGGCGGTCGAAGTGCTCAGCAGCGCCGAGGTCGTGTTCTGTTCGAAACGGCTCGCGGAACGATTTGGCGACTACTTGGAAGGCAAGCGGGTGGTGACCGGCTACTGGCGGCTGTTTCCCTATTATGGTCGCGACCTGAGCGACGTGCCGCCGGCCGAACGTGCCGAGGCCGAGCGGCTGGCCGAGCAGCGTGCGGCGTTTATCGCCGAGGTCCGGGCCGCCGTCGAGCAGGGCGCCACAGTGGTCGTGCTCGACAGCGGCGACCCACTGATCTACGGGCCCTGGGAGTGGTGCCTGGAAGAGTTTGAGGATCTCGACCCCGTGGTCGTGCCCGGCCTGAGTTCCTTCAACGCCGCGAACGCGGCACTGCGCAGGGGGCCCACAAGGGGCAAACACACCAAGTCGGTCATCCTCTCGGCCGACGACTGGCCCGGGAAGACCGACACCATCGATCGGCTGGCCGCGATGCAGGCCACGATGGTCTTGTTCACCATGCGTGCGGACCTTGCTGATTTCGTCGAGAAGCTGCTGTTGGGCTATCCGGCCGAAACTCCTGTGGCCATCGTGCAGCACGCCGGTTACGCCGACCGCGAACAGGTTATCCGCGCCACGCTGGGCACGATCCTCGACGTGGTCGCGCCGGAGGATCTGCCCTTCGAGTACCTCCTGTACGTGGGCGACTTTCTCGACCACCGTTACCGGCCCCGCCAGTGACGACCACGCCCGCCAGTGTGCCGCGACGCAAGCGTTCGGGGCTCAGAACCCATACCGGACCATCCACTGCAGGACGACCGATTCGCCGGGTTCGGTGGGCCCTTGGGGCTCGTCGCGCAGGTCCTGGTGCAGGGTCCGCCAGGAGGTGACCTCGAAGCCGGTCAGCAGCGATCGGGTGACGTCGAAGCTCGTGTTGGCGAAGATGAACTGGTTGTACGTGCGGCCGGCGATCAGGTCGTTGTCGTTCGGATCGTCCAGGCCGTAGCCGGCCACGACGCGCCAGCGGTCGGTGAGCCTGTACGTGAGGTCGAACCACCCGCCGGTGGAGCGAACGGTGGACCTCCGGATGGGACACATCCCCTGCCCGATGCCGCCGACGAACGCGCTGAGGTTCTCGCCGGTGAAGAACTCGCCCTTCAGGGCCAGCCGCTCGGTGAGGGGCATTTGCACGTCGGCGCCGACCGACCAGGTGCGGAACCGGCGGTCGTGCTGGGGCGGATCGACGTCGAGGAAGTCGAAGCCCGTCTCGCCGATGTGCCCCGACACGCCCACTTCGACCGGCCGCCCCGCGCTCCGGTCGCCCAGGGTCGTGGCCAGGCGCCCCTGCACGACGGGCCAACCGGGCGACTCGCGTTTCACGCCCGGGGTGGTCGCGAAGTCGGTGATGATGTTCTGGGCGATGGCAAACTGCGCCGTGAGCATCAGGTTCGGATCGGGATGGAAATACCGCTCGAACCAGAATTGAGCCCGCCGGTAGCCGATATTGCCCGCAAACCACCCGACCGAATAGTTCAGCGTGTCGGCGTTCAGCGGGGAGATCACATCCCAGTACTGCCCGACCAGCACGCGGTAGTCATCGTTTCGCGCTTGCCAGTACGCATGGCGGAGTTGCACGGTGGGCCGGTTTTCGGTCGCCGCGGTCACCGGGCTGTGGAAGTCGATCTCCACCAGCGCCGAACTGAGCGAATGGTGCAGCAGGGGGATGCGCGGGCCGTCGATGTTCAGTCCCAATCGGGTGCGCCGGGCGTCGACAAAGAAGGCGTTCTCGCCCTCGGCCTCCCGCGAGGGGACGAAGATGGTGAAGGCGCCCGGCGTTGTGCGGGCAGTCTGGTAGAGGGCGTCGGCCCAGAACGCGCCGTAGGGAACGATCCGAAAGTCGCCCTTGGTGAAGGTGAGCCGCCGCATCTCGGCCTGCAGTTCCTCCCAGGTGAAGAACTGTTCATCCGCCCGCGGCGGCGCGGCGTGGGCCGGGCCGGCCGGGGTCGGCTCAACGGGGGGTAAGCGCGTGGGGTGCTCCCGAAGCCACTCCAGTTCCGTGCGAAGGGCCTGCGTCTCCCGCTCCAGTTCGGCCAGCCGGGCGGCGAGGCTTTCTCCGGTCGGCGTCGGGTGGCCGGCGAACGCCGGTTGACAGAAGACGCCGGCCAGCAGCGCGACGATCGGCAATCGCCTCATCGGTTGAGCATCCTTTCCAAAGGCAGAGGCAGGTTCGATTACGGTGGGCGCGCGAAGGCGACGCGGCACCCGGTAGGATGGACATTCCTGTCCGTCGGGGCTGATAGACAGGAATGTCCGTCGGGGTTGACGGACAGGAATGTCCATCCTACCCCAAAATCAAGGCCTCGCCCTCTTACAGGCAGTATCGTCCGCACAGGCGGACTGCTTGATGGACTGAGCCGTATATGCGGTTCGGGCAGGTGGGATAGCCTGCGCAATGCAGACAACCGGCAGAGTTGGCGCAGACGGCCTCGTTTGTCCTCTGCGAGAAGTTTCGCCGAAAAAACTTGGCATGCCGAGGGGCGGTTCCATAGCGGACTCGCACCCGATAGAATGCAAGGACCACTCAAGAGGGAGAGACCTTTATGCGACACGTCGTCAGTCTCGTGCTGGGCGGGGGACGCGGAACCCGGCTCTATCCGTTGACGAAGTACCGGTCGAAGCCGGCGGTTCCGATTGCGGGCAAGTACCGGCTGATCGACATTCCGCTGTCGAACTGCATCAACAGCGGTCTGAACCGGATGTACGTGCTTACCCAGTTTAACTCGGTGAGCCTGCACCGCCACATCCGCCGCACCTACACGTTCGACCCGTTCGACGGTGGATTCGTCGAGGTGCTGGCCGCGCAGCAGACGCTGGCCAACGCCACGTGGTACCAGGGCACCGCCGACGCGGTCCGCCAGAACCTCAGCTACATCCGGCGGCGCGACGTCGAGCACGTACTCGTCCTGTCCGGCGACCAGCTCTACCGCATGGACTACCGCGACATGATCGCCTCGCACGAGGCGGCCGGCGCCGACGTGACCATCGCCGCCGTGCCCGTCCATTCCAAGGACGCCGCCGCCCTGGGCATCATGCGCCTGGACGATACGGGCCGGGCCGTCGGCTTCCTGGAAAAACCCCAGACCGAGCAGGAACTGGAACACGTGCGGACCGACCCGGCGTGGATCGACGCCCATGGCGTCGAAAGCCGCGGCCGCGACTGCCTGGCCAACATGGGCATCTACCTGTTCAACCGCGACGCGCTAATCGACGTGCTGGAGAAGACCGACTACCAGGACTTCGGCAAGGAAGTGTTCCCGGCCTCCATCCGCGCCCGGCACGTGCAGGTGCATCTGTTCGACGGCTACTGGGAAGACATCGGCACCATTCGCTCGTTCTACGAGGCGAACCTGAGCCTGGCCAGCGCCGCGCCGCCCTTCGAGTTGGCCACGCCGGAGGCCCCGGTGTACA
>SKJM01000037.1 GCA_007122045.1 Planctomycetales bacterium
CGCAACGCGGCGCAGGTGGACGCCATGGCGGAACTGCTGGCCGGCCGGGGGATTGCCATGTGGGCCGTGTTCTTTCTGGTGCCGGTCGGCCGGGGTGTGGAGGAGGAGCGCATCCGGCCGCAGGAGTACGAAGAGGTGTTCGCCCGGCTGTGGCATCACGCGCAGCACCGGCCCTACGCGGTGAAGACGACCGAAGCGCCGCACTACCGGCGATTCGTGTTGCAGCAGGGCGGCGACCCGCTGGCCGGGCCGGAAGGGGAAGGGCGCGCCCAAATCGCCCGCCGCCGCGGCCACCGCGCGCCGCTGGGCGTGGGGGACGGGAAGGGCGTGATGTTCGTCAGCCATACCGGCGAGATCTTCCCCGCCGGGTTCCTGCCCTTGCTGTGCGGCCGGTTCCCGAACGACTCGGTGGTCGACGTGTACCAGAACCAACCCACCTTCCAAGCCTTGCGCAACCCCGACGGCTTCAAGGGCCGCTGCGGCTATTGCGAGTACCGCTACGTCTGCGGCGGCAGCCGCGCCCGCGCCTACGCCGTCACCGGCGATGCCCTGGCCACCGAACCCGACTGCGTTTACGTTCCCGATCGGAGCGCGGAGCCGATACGGTGATGCGAGCCTGGACGAGGAACAACCGCTGGTATTCGGTCATGCCCTGCGCCTCCAGGTCCTCTTATCATCAAGGGACCACCCCGGTGGAAGCCGCGAGGGGTCCCGCTTGATCTGATCGATCCGACGTCGAATCGCGAACCGTTACCCGTTACCCGGGGACGTTCGGGGGCAGTCCCACCGAACGGCTACCCGAGCCGGCGCACCCGGATGGCCGGCGCTTCCAGCGGGCAGCGGTGCTCGCAGAAGCCGCAGCCGGTGCATCGCGACTCGTCGACGAAGGGGCGAAACGCGCCGGGGGCGGTTGGGCGGAGTTCCATGGCGTCATACTCGGCCGGGCAGGCGTCAATGCAAATGGTACACCGCTCGCCGCGGGCCCAGGGCAGGCACTCGGCACGGTCGATCTCGGCCACCCCGATCCGCACGGCGGCCTTCGCTTCGGCGGTCAGGTGCGCGAGGGCGCCCGTGCCGCACGCCTCGCTGCAGGCAGTGCAATCCGGCTCGCACGGGCCCTGCCGCGGGACGAACTGCGGCGCGAACGCCGCATCGAGCCGGGCGAGGGAAAGCTGCGGCAGCAAGGCACCCGTTGGGCAAACCGCCAGGCACGCCCCGCAGCCCGTACAGCGGGCCAGCAGGCGCCGTTCGCTCGGCGCCCCGGGAGGCCGGAGCACGGGCGTCGGCCGTCGCAGCCGTGCCCAACCGCCCCCCAATGCAGCCACCGCCATCCCGCCCAACCCCAGCAGCCAACGACGGCGGGCCGCCGGCGCGGGCCGCCGGGCAGGCACGGGGTTCGCCACAGCAAGCGGGGCGCGGAACCGGAACGCAATCGACTGCCGCGGGCAGGCCGCCTGGCACCGCCGGCAGCCGAGGCACTCGCCCGGTGAGTGGCCGCCGGTCGACTGCCCCGTCGGGCACACCGGCTCGCAGTGGCCGCATTCGACGCACGACCCGCCGATGTGCCGTCGATAGGGGGTCCAGCGGGCCGCCAGCGACAGCACCGCGCCCAGCGGGCACAACGCCCGGCACCAGAACCGCGGCGCCAGCGCGGCCAGGGCGACGGCCGCCAGCACCACGGCCCACGCCAGCACCACCGGCGGCCAACCCCCCGCCGGGGCGAATGCCAAGTACAGCGCCCGCGAGGCGAGCACCAGCGGATCGAGCCATCCGGCGAAGTTGGCTCCGGCGGCGGCCGCGGCAATCAGGGCGGCCAGGACCCAGAGCTTCAGGCCCGGCCACGGCCGCACCGGGCGGCGCCGGCGGAGCGGGCCGGCCGCGTCGATGGCGGTTCCCAGCGGGCACCCCCAGCCGCAGAACACCCGGCCCAGCAACGCCGTGGCCAGCAGAAGGGCCAGCATGAACAGGGCGTGCGGCGCCGCCTGCCGCGCCGCCACGCTACCCAGCAGCCAAACGAGCGGGTCGAGACGCAGCGGCAGATCGCCCGGCACGGGCAACGGCCACCCCCGCGCCGCGGAGATCGTCAGCGCGGCGAACCCGACCAGGCAAACGGCCTGCACCCCCGCGCGCGCCCATGTCCATCCGGATCGTCGATCCACGCCTTCCCCTAGAAGAATACGGGGGACCGGAAACGTTGCAGATCGAGGTTCGTCAGCCCCTCGGCCTTGGCCACGGCGACGGCGTCGTCATATTCCTCGCGGGTAATGCGGCGGCTGATGTCGGGGAACTCGTGGGCCCGGTGGTAGGGCGTGTACTGCGACATGATGTTCACGTACGTGTCCTCGGGCAGGTTCCGCGCGATCCACCGAATCACCTCGGCAGTGCCGCCCACGTTGTTGGGCATCACCAGGTGCCGAATGATCAGCCCGCGGCGCAGCAACCCGTCCTCCCCCGGCCTAGCCACTCCCACTTGGCGGTTCATCTCCCGCAACGCCGCTTGGGTGAGTTGCGGATAGATGTTGGTGGGGGTGAAGCGTTCGCCGACCTCCGATTCCAGGTATTTTGGGTCGGGCGGCAGGCAGGTCGAGTACTTCGCCGCCATTTCGCCGCAGGCATACTTGAAGTCGGCCAGGTAGATGTCGACGATGCCGTCGAGCAGCAGCAGGATTTCCAGGTTCTCCCAGCCGCACGTGTTGTACACCACCGGCAGGGTCAACCCCTCGGCGGCGGCTTTGTCGAGCGCCAGCACGATGTAGGGCGAATAGTGGCTGGGCGTAACCACGTTGACGTTATGGCAACCCATCTCCTGGAGGTCGAGCATCATGTGCGCCAGGTCGTCGATGGTGCGTTTCCGGCCCTCGCCCAACAGGCTGATTTGGTAATTGATGCAGAAGACGCATCGCAGGCCGCAATGGCTGAAGAACACGGTGCCGGAGCCGCCTCGCCCCACCAGCGGCGGTTCTTCGCCGAAATGCGGGTGGTGCGACGAAATGACCAGGTCCGCGCCGGCCTGGCAAAAGCCCTTTTCGCCGGACGGGCGGTCGACGCCGCAGGTTCTCGGGCACAGTTTGCAGGGGCTCATGCGGTTCCACAGCGCCTCGCCCCGCTCCTTCAACTCGCCGCGGCGATGCAGTCGTACATAGCCGGGCACCGAGTCGTCCTCGTCGTTGTCGGTCACGTGTTTCGCTTGCCGTTGCGGTGCGGGATCGGGACTCGCGGGCGAACACCCGGCGGCAAACCATGCCAGCGGACCGGCACTTCCCCCCAGGGCAGCGCAGCGTTCCATGAATTTTCTCCGCGAATGGGTCGTCATCGGACAGACTCCCTAATGCGAGTGGAATGTTTTCGAAAGGGCCGTCACTTCCCTCATTGTACGCGCTTGCGGGGGTGAACGGGAGCCTTTGGAGTGCGGGAACTTGTTCCCGCTTTTCGGGTTGGGCGCGAGTTCGCCGGGCGGTAGAAGAAGCGAAAGCGGCAATGAATTGCCGCACTCCAAAGGCGCAAGCGGCTACTGCCTCGGCGGCGCTTCTTCGACCAGTTCATAGCGGCGGATTTTGCGGTCCAGCGTCGACCGCTCGATACCGAGGATGCTGGCCGTGCGGCTCTTGTTCCAGCCGGTATGGCGGAGGGTCGCCGCAATGTGGTCGCGTTCCATGTCGGCCAGCGAGGCGGGCGAGAACTCCTTGCCGTCCCGCACCGCCGCGCTGAGGTCGGTGGTGTCGCCGGCGGTGGCCAGGTTGGTCAGCAGCAGGTCGTCGGCGTCGATCTCCTGGCCGCGGCACAGCACCACCGCCCGCTCGATGACGTTCTTCAACTCGCGCACGTTTCCCGGCCAGCGATAGCGGAGGAGCTGATCGCGGGCGGCCGTGGTGAACCCACGAATGCGGCGGCCCGTCTCCTCGTTGTACTTGCGGAGGAAGTAGTTGGCCAATTCGACGACGTCGTCCGGGCGTTTCCTCAGGGGGGGCACGACGATTTCGACCACGCGGAGGCGGAAGTACAGGTCGCGCCGGAAGCGGCCCTCGCCCACGTCCTTTTCCAGATCGCGGTTCGTGCAGGCGATGACGCGGACGTCGACGGTGACCGGCTTGCTGCCGCCGACGCGTTCGAACGGATGCCCTTCCAGGACGCGCAGGAACTTCGCCTGGAGGCTGGGGCTCATCTCGCCGATTTCGTCGAGCATGAGCGTTCCCTTGTGCGCCGCCTCGAACTTGCCGATCTTCCGCTCGGTGGCGCCGGTGAACGAGCCCCGCTCGTGGCCGAACAACTCGCTGGCCAGCAGGGTTTCGCTCAGCGCGGCGCAGTTGAGGCACACGAACACGTTGTCCTTCCGGGGGCTGTTGAAGTGGACGGCGCGGGCGACCAACTCCTTGCCCACACCGCTTTCGCCCCGCACGAGCACGGTGGCGTTGGTGCCGGCCGCGCGGCCGATTTCTTCGGTGACGGCCTTGATGGCCCCGCTGCGGCCGATGATCTCGCTGCGCACGCCCAGCCGCTCGCGGAGCTGCACGTTCTCGGTACGCACCTGGGTGAGGTTCTCGGCCAGTTCCTGCCGCCGGTGCAGGTTCTCCAGCGCCACGGCCACGGTGTCGGCCACGGCGAGGGTGAACTCGAGGTCGTCGGGGTCGGGCACCAGGTGCTCGTCGGTCGAGTACAGGTGAATGACCCCGAACACGCGCCGGCCCCGGCGGATCGGGGCGCAGATGACGCTCGTGGTGTAGATCTCCCCGGCGCTGTCGCGGCTGCCGAGCGTGCTGTCGCCCAGCACGTTTCGGGCCATCACGGCTTCGCCTTCGCGCATGACGGTGGTGGAAAGGACGTTCGATACGCGGTGATACCGCCGGGCGGAGGTCGACTGCGAGGCGATCAATTCGAGGTCGTCGCCGGTGGCTTCACCCCGGAAGTCGCGCGGGACCAGCAGCAAGGCGACGGTGTCGGTTTGCGTCCCCTCGACCAGACCGGAGAGCGCCAATTCGGCCAGGGCCACCAGGTCGGGGGCCTTGGCCAGCGCGAAGGCCAGCCGGCACAGCTTGGCCGCCGCCAGGCCGATCTTCGACGTGCCGCTGACGTCCTCCTCGCCGGCCTCCAGGAACTTCGTTTGCCCGCGGCGATGCGTAATCGTGGTCGGTTCGCAGGCCGCCAAGACGCTGGAGTCGTCGTCCGGGGAGGGCTTTCCATCGTGCTTGGCGCCCACGGGGCGGGTAATGATCGTGCTGGAATCGGCGAAGGCATCGGAGAGGCGGTGGACGAACACCAATTGCGAGCGGCCGATGCGGATGACGTCGCCCGGCGTCAGCGGCCAATCGCCGGTGACGCGGACGTCGCCCACCATGGTTCCGTTCCGGCTGTCCAAGTCGCGCAGGATCCACTTCCCGCCCGACACGAACAGCTCGACGTGGGTCCGGCTGCACCGCTCGTCCTTGATGACGATCTGGTTCGTCGGCGCCCGGCCGACGGTGACCGACTGGCCGGGGACCAGCCGGAAGACGTCGCTCCATTTCGTCCCTTCGCGAATGACCAGATAAGCGAGTTCCGACACGGGCATATACTCCCCGATCTCAGGCAGCGACACCCCCCCCCGGGGGAAAGTTCTGCGACTGCATCTACCATCAACGCATCACGAAAAGGGCCCGGCACTTCTTGCCGGCGCAACGAGGCAGGCACCCGCTCGGAAGCCCGCCTGCCCGGCATGACCAGCGCCGACCCTCAACAAGATAGTCTAACCTTGCAACATACCCTTTTGCAAGAACTGGTTCAAGGTGGAACACCATAGGGTGGCATGCGACACCCCGCTAAGGAG
>SKJM01000138.1 GCA_007122045.1 Planctomycetales bacterium
CGATCCGGTCGAGCAGATTCTCGGCCACAATGCCGCCGGCAAGGCAAAGCACGTTCAGATCATTGTGCCGGCGGCTGAGTTCCGTGGTCAGCTCGTCGTGGCAGGGGGCCGCCCGAACTCCCGCCACCTTGTTCGCCGCCATGCACATGCCCAACCCGCTGCCACAGACGAGGATGCCACGGTCGACCTCGCCGCCGGCGACCTTTCGGGCGACGAGTTCGGCGATGTCGGGATAGTCGCAGTCGCCATGGGCGTGCGTACCCACGTCCACCACCTCCTGCCCCAGCCGCGCAAGCAACTCGACCAAGACGCCTCGCATCCGTACCCCACGATGATCGCTGCCGATGGCGATCCGCATATTCGGCACCCTCAGAAATCAGAAATGTCTCACAACGCAGCCGGATTTTACTGGATCGAGCCCCGGACGGCAATGCCCCCCCGTCATAGGTAAGGTATTTCCTCACTTAGGCTGGCATGAACGCCGCGGTCCGACTCGTTCCGACCGGCAAGAATGTCCAATGACCATGCATGATCAAACCAAAACGCTTCCACCGTTCCCGCCGCTGGCTTTCGGGCCGGTGGAAATAGGCTTTCCTGTGGTGCAGGCGGCACTTGCGGGCTACAGCGACTGGCCCATGAGGCTGGTGGCATCGCGGCTGGGGGCGCCGTTTACCTACTCCCAGGCAATGCTGGCCCGGTTCGTCGTACAGATTGCGCGGGGTCGGCGCGCCGGACGGCTCGTCCGCCCGACAGGCGAGGGAGCGCTGGGCGGCGCCCAACTGATGGGCGGCGACGACGAGGAGCTGGGCGCGGCCGCCTGCTGGCTGGCCGGGACCGGTTTTCACGCCGTCGACGTCAACCTCGCCTGCCCGGTGAAGAAGGTGCTGGGCAGGCGCCGCGGCGGGCACTTGATGGGCCGGCCCGGCGCGGCCGTTGAGATCGTCGCCCGCCTTCGCGACGCCCTCCCGCCGGCGGTGCCGGTCACGGTGAAAATGCGCCGCGGACTGGACGATTCGACCGAAAGCCGCGATGCCTTCTTCACCATCCTCGACGGCGTGCTCCGCTCCGGGGCCGCGGCGGTGACCGTCCACGGGCGAACGGTGCGGCAGCGGTACGAGGGAAGCAGTTCCTGGCAGTTTCTGCGCGAGGTGAAGCGGCACGCCGGCGGCGCCGTCGTTCTGGGCAGCGGCGACCTGTTCACCGCCGCCGACTGCCTCGAAATGCTCCGCCGTACGGGCGTCGACGGCGTGGCGGTCGCCCGGGGGGCGATCGGCAATCCGTGGATTTTCCGGCAGATACGGGCCCTCGCTTCCGGGGAGCCCTGTCCGCAGCCGTCGCTCGGCGAACAGCGCGAGGTCATGGTCGAACACTACCGCCTGGCCGAGGAAACGTACGGACCGAGGCGCACGGGACCGATCATGCGGAAGTTCGGCATCCACTACGCCCGGCTGCACCCGCAAGCCGCGGAAGTGCGCGAGGCGTTCATCCAGGTCCGCTGCCAAGACGATTGGCGGCGCGTGCTGGAACAGTGGTACGGCTGACCGGCGGATGCTTCGCGTATGTCTTGAATTCGCGGGGCAAGTTCCAGAGTTCCCCGCCAATTCAGGGTACACGCAGATCGGCGCTTGACAACGGCCCTTTGCCGGGTCTACACTGGCCCAAATCGAGATTCCTTTTTTCCCGCAGAGAGGCACCATGACGAGTCATTTCAAGCTATCGGGAACCGGTGGGTTCCTCGCCGGCGCGCTGGCGCTGGCCGCGGCCCTGCCGGTGGCGGCCACCCCGCTGGGGGCAGCCGACGCCTGGTCCATATTCCGGGGATCTTCGCAGCACGGCGCCACCGAGGCGAGCGACCTGCCGCTTACCTGGAGCGAGGAGCACAACGTGGTTTGGAAGACGCCCATTTCGCACCGCGGCTGGTCGACGCCGGTGGTGGGCGGCGGCCAGATCTGGCTGACCACCGCCACCGAGGACGGCCACGAGATGTTCGTCTACGGCGTGGACCTCGCCGGCGGCGAGGTGCGGCACCGGGCCCGGCTGTTCTACAACGAGGAGCCCGAGCCGCTCGGCAACCCGGTCAACCGCTACGCCTCGCCCACCGGCGCGCTGCGGCCCGGCCGCTTCTTCGCCCACTTCGGCAGCTACGGCACGGCGGCCATCGACACCGAAACGTTCGAGGTGCTCTGGCAGCGCCGCGACCTGCCGTGCCGCCATTTCCGCGGCCCCGGCTCCTCGGTCATCCTCGCCGGCGACAAGCTGATCCTGACCATGGACGGCATCGACGTGCAGTACCTGGCCGCACTCGATACGCAGACCGGCAAAACCGCTTGGAAGACGCACCGCTCGACCCCGTGGCGCGACTACGACGCCGAGGGGAACATCCTCCTCGACGGCGACTACCGCAAGGGTTACGGTACGCCGATCCTCTACGAGGTCGATGGCCGGCGGCAGTTGGCCAGCGTCGGCGCCATGGCGGCCTTCGGCTACGACCCCGACACCGGCGAAGAGCTGTGGACGGTCACCTTCAACGGCTACAACGCCGCGTCCAGCCCGGTGCTGGCCGCCGGCCGGGTGATCGTCAACACCAGCCACCCCAGCCCCACGTTGTTGGCCGTCGATCCGACCGGCCGCGGCGACGTGACCGAGACGCACGTCGCCTGGCGATACGACCGGGGCGTTCCCATCATGCCCTCGCCCGTGGTGGTCGATGATGAACTGATCATCTTCATCAACGACGGCGGGGTGGCCACGTGCCTCGACGCGGCGACGGGCGAGGAAGTGTGGAAACGGCGGATCGGCGGCAACTACACCGCCTCGCCCCTGGTGGCCGACGGGCGCGTGTACTTTTTCAGCAACACCGGCAGGTCGGTCGTCGTGGCCGCCGACCGCGAGTTTCAGGTATTGGCGCAGAACGAGCTGGACGGCGGCTTCATGGCCTCGCCCGTCGCCCTCGGCGACCGCACGCTGATCCTCCGCAGCCGAACGCACCTGTACCGCATCGAGGAGCGGCCGTAAAAAAGCGGCCATAGACAGGCAGCCACACCCAAGAAAAGGGCTCTTCCGTTTCTAGGTGCAGGCCGCTCTAATGTAGTAGGCACACGCCGTTGTGCCGTTCCCAAGCAAAGCAGTCTGCGCCTAGAAACGGAAGAGCCACCCCATGCAATGTTTCAACTGTCGCAAGGACATTCCCGACGACGCCAAAGCCTGCAAGTTCTGTGAAGCGCCGGTGGAAGACCCGCCCACCGACGAGGAGATGGAGCTTGTTGCGGGCCTTCTCGATTCGATGGACCCGGAGTTGCAAAGCGCCATCCGGGCCGCTGCCACGAACTCGGCCACGGCCGAGGAGTTCGCCAATCGCATGATGATAGGCGACTGCCCGACTTGCGCAAGCGACGACGTGGGCGACTGCGGCGAGGACCCCGAGATCGAGCATCCGTGCCTGGGCCGGTGCTACGAGTGCGGGCAACTCTGGTGCCTCGATTGCGGCGAACTGTTGGACCCGGGCGCCGTGGAGTGCCCGCACGAGGCGATCTGTGCCGCGTGTGAACTCGAGGAGGCGTGCGAAACGTTCCCCGGCGACTGCGCCACCATTTTGCAGTGGCAGGCCGGGAGGGAGGGGTAGTTCGGCCCTACAGTTCCGTCCACTGCCCCGCGTTGGGCACCGGGTAGAAGCCGTCCTCGTCGGGCAGCACCGGCGGCGGCGAATCGTCGGTCATCGTGTCGGTGTAGTCGCACCACTGGAAGTCCGACGCCATCGCCTCGTCCCAGGTGACCCGTTGCCCGGAGTGGATGGCCGCGCGGGCCATGATGTCGGCCAGGTTCGACAGGGCCGCGTGCTTGCATTCGTTCAGCGGCCGGTCGTGGCGGATGGCGCCGACGAGCAACTGCCAGGTGGCGTCCCAGGGGCTCACCGGATCGTCCGGGGCGCTCCACGCGATATTGTCCTTCTCGATCCGCTGGTCTTTGAAAATGTGCACCTCGTCGCGGTGCACCCGGCCGGAGAACTGGGCCGCGCACTTCGTACCGTGCACGTAGGTGGCGAAGTCGCTGTAGGTGTTGCTGATGTACCGGGCGTCGTCGGTGCCCTTGGTGCCGTCGGGAAAGGTGAACTCGACGTGGTACGAATCGAGGACCTGCGAGCGGTTGCGGTGGTCGGGATTCCGCCCGCCCATGCCGAACGCCGTCACCGGCCACTGGTCCTTCAGCCAGCACACTTCGTCGATCTGGTGGATGTTCATCTCGGCGAACAGCCCGCCGGAAACCCAGTGGAAGTGGACGAAGCGGCGAATCTGCCAGTGCAGTTCGCTGATGGTTTCGGGCCGGGCCGGCAGGGTGAACGTCGGTTCGAGGCGGTAGGCGCGGATGAGTTGGATGTCGCCCAGTTCGCCGTCGCGAATCCGCTGGATCAGTTCCTGCCGGCCGCGGCTGTGCCGGCACATCAGCCCGGCCGCCACCTTCACGTTCTTCCGCTCGGCCTCTTCGCCGGCCTGGAGAACCCGCCGCACGGCCGGCGGGTCGGTCGCGAACGACTTTTCCATGAACACGTTCACGCCCTTGCTGACCGCGTATTCGAGTTGGACGGGCCGCCAGGCGGTGTGGCCGGTGAGCATGGCCACGTCGCCGGGGCGGAGGCAGTCGATGGCCTGCTTGTAGGCGTCGAAACCGAGGAACTGCCGCTCCGCGGGGGCATCGACCTGGTCGGGAAACCGGGAGGCGAGCACCTTTTCCGAGCCTTCAAGCCGGTCGGCGAACAGGTCGGCCATGGCATACAGCTTGATGGGCCCCATGTCGGCCGTATTGAAGGCGTTCACCACGGCGCCGCGCCCGCGGCCGCCGCACCCGATCAACGCCAGGCGGATGGTGTTGTCCTCGGCCGCGTGCACCCGCGGAACGGCCGCGGCCGCCAGGGCCGAGCCGGCCGCCGCCGCGCCGCTGCGCTGGAGAAACCGCCGACGGGAAGTAGGGGTGGCTGGGGTCGTCATGCGAAGGTCTCCTGGTTCGGGTGGGACCGGTCACGGAAGATGGAGGGCCGGTGTGGGGACTCCGGCATATTGTAGACCTCGACGGCCGAGGTCCGCAAGCGCCCCGGCGGGTGGGTCGTCCGCCACTCCCTGCCGGTTTTCCTATCGGTCGATCGACGTCGCTCACGGATAGAGTACGCGAATAGGTGGGGCATTTAGCGCGCGCAGCCCTTCCCAGGTCCATTTCCCTTCTATCCACAGCGTAATCCTCGTCCTTCTCGAACAAGGTCATCCGCGCATTGGAGCGGTTCAGGATATGGTAAACCAGACCGCCTTCCATAGAACAGGCACGGCGAGGCATGGTCCCGTTATACCGCAAGCCACCACGAGACGTCCACCAGAAAAAGACTCCCGTCCCCTTCCTCAGTGGCCCGTTTTTTTCGCCTTCCAATCCGGCGTCCGATCTGCTAAACTTGGATATCTATACATCCGTCCACTTCCGGGCCGACCCGAACGGGACTTGCCATACGACGAAATCAAAAAGGCAGCGCCGCGATCACGGTGTCAAACTCCGCAGCCCTCGCGCTGCAAGATGCCGGGTTGCCTGCCCGAAAGGGCGGCGCCGTCGGCCAGTCGGCTTGGGTCCCCGAAGACGTCGACTTCTACAAGGTGCCCGAGGCGGTGCGCCAAGCCGTGGCCGAACGGTCGATTGTTCCGGCGGCCCAGCCGGGGGGTGGAAGCGGGGGGTGAGTGTGGAAAACAGGAAAATTGCCACCCAAAAAATCGAGGCCCGTGTACCCCCCGTGTCCCGTATTCTTGCACCGCCGGTAACGATCCG
>SKJM01000485.1 GCA_007122045.1 Planctomycetales bacterium
TCCTCATCTTACCGCACTTCTTCGGACTGAACGGCATTTGGGCGGCCATCCCCACCGCCGATCTCGCCTCGTCGATGTGGACCGGCATCTGGCTCTCCGTTGAATTGCGGCACCTGCGCCGGCGGCATGCCGACGAGGACGAGGCCGGGCGTAGCTGACGGGGAAGGCCTGCGTTTTAAACTTTGGGTCCGCGCGACCGCTCTACCCCATCGCCCGGAGACTGTAAAGCGGGTAAGCCGGTAAGCCGGGGTCAGGTCTTGACATTTAACTTATGCTGGACCTCTCCGCTTCTTTCCAACCGTTCGGAAAGCTGTGTCAGACGCCGGTCCCAGGCCGAATCGGTTGGGCGCCGGCTTTCTGCCCGGGCAACCGTCTTGGAAACGGCTGCCGTGCTCACCCCGCCGAAATACGCGCCGATCGCGCCCACCGCTTCATCGGTCGCCTGACGCGCCAAGTAGATAGCCGCCGACCGCGCGTCGTTCCCGTGACGCCCGCTGACGCATAACTCCGCCGTCTCGACCGCGAACGCCTCGGCCACGACCGTGGCGATGTCTTCCAGGGCCGGACGCCATGCCAGGCGCCTCTGTGCCGGCACGTCCTCTCGGAGCGGCTCGGCTGCCAAACGCCGTCGCCACCGGTCGATCCACGCGGCGCTGCCCAGGAACATCCCGCCCACCGCGGCCTTCAGCGGCGACTGTGGCGGGTTCGCCAACCCGGCTTCCACGAAACGCCGGTAGGCCAACCGCGCGCGCGAAAGGCTCTTGGCCAACTCGCCGAGGACCGTTTCCCAATCGAGCCAGGCCGGCGCCTGCCGCATTCCCAGGTAGTCTTGGTAGCTGCTCCACACATATTCCTCCGGCCTTTCCACAACCGACGCCCGCACCGGATTGAGGTGAATGTAGCGAGAGAGTTCCACGGCGTGCGACTGGTCTTCCACGAGAACGGCCTTGAACCGGCCCTGGAACAACGACCCGCACCGCTGCCAGCGGCGGTTGAACCCGCTGGCGTACCCCGAGTTCAAGTCGTGCATTCCGGCGGAAAGGTTGGGCTGCGGGGTGCGGAGGTAGAGATGATGGTGGTTGCGCATCAGGGCCCAGGCAAAGACCTGCCACCCGCAGCGTGTCGCCACGCGGTCGAGCAGTTCGAGCCATCGCTGCCGGTCGTCGCGTGCAATGGCCCTCCGCTCCCAGCCGCGGCTGGTGACGTGGTACAGGCCGTTTTCGATGTCGATCCGTAAAGGGCGAGCCATGAATGTTGAATTTACACTGCCAAAAGTTAAATGTCAAGACCTGACCCCCTTCTTTCATATCGGCCGGCGGCGACCGGTTACAACTGCACAAACCGCTGCAACAGCACGCTTCCGCACTCGGTCAGGAAGCTTTCCGGGTGGAACTGCACGCCGAACACGGGGTGCGTGCGGTGGCGCATGCCCATGATCTCGCGGGCGCCGTCGGGCGCGTCGCTCCAGGCGCACACTTCGAACTCGTCGGGGAGGGTGCCGGGCTGGACGACGAGGCTGTGGTAGCGGGTGGCGGTCAGGGGGTTTTCCAATCCTTCGAACAGGCTGCGGTTGTCGTGATGAATGCGGTCGGTCTTGCCATGCATCAGCCGGCCGGCCCGGACGATCTTCGCCCCGAACGCCTGGGCGATGCACTGGTGACCGAGGCAAACGCCCAACAGCGGCACCCGGCCCGTGAACCGGCGCGCGGCCTCCACGGAGATGCCGGTTTCGTCGGGCGTGCAGGGCCCGGGCGAGATGATCACGTGCGACGGCCCGAGCGATTCGATTTCGTCGACCGTCACCTGGTCGTTGCGAAACACTTGCAGGTCCAACTGCGGGTCGAATTCGCCCAGCCGCTGCACGAGGTTGTAGGTGAACGAATCGTAGTTGTCGATTAAAACAATCATGCGTAATGTCTCACTGTTGCCCCAAGCGTTCGAGGCCGGTCAGCCATGCGTCGAAGTGCCGGCACTTCTCGCGGATCTTGCCGATGCCAATCCACTCGGCCATTTGCGGCCCAACAGTCGCTTTGGCATCCGCATAGTCGCGAAATGATGAGGTCCAAACACCTGGGCGGAGTCCTTTTCACGCCAATTCAGGATAATGTCGGTGCCGGCAGGCCCTGCCGGCTCGAGGTCGAAATCGTCAAAGAAAGGCGCAATCAAACGTATTGTTGCGACGATACGCTGATACGCTGAACCGTCGCCCCGCTGCAGCAGCCGAAAGAGAAACGCCGCCAGGTTGCCCGCGTCGGGCATTAGCCACCGGTTGTCGCCCACATAGCAATACTGCCGCACCCGGGCCGTGAGCGAGGTGTCGTGGAAATGGTAGACACGGCAGTGGTTTAGAAGACGGCGGAACACCTTCGCGGTAGGATCGTCCTTCTTCGCCTCCTCGCCGATGAGCGTTTCCAGGTGGCCCGCGCCCAGGCTTAGCACCTTGGGCCGGCCGTACCCTTCTTGCAGGAACTGCAGGGTTTCCTCGGCGAACACGAGGGTATCGGCCGCGGCGTGGAACAAGCGCATCTGGTAGGTGTCGACCCCGTTGTCCACCTCGAACTCGAGGCAGGCCTCCATTTGGGGCGTCACTTTCGGTCCGAAATGGAGGAGCGATTGGGCGCGACCGGACGTGGCGATATACTGCTGCAACCGGCCGCCCATCATTTCGTTGAGCATCTTGAAGAACGACACGAGGTTGCTTTTCCCCGCCCCGTTTGCGCCCACAAGCACCGTCAACGGTTGCAGTTCCAGACGCATCTCCTTGATCGACTTGAATCCCCTCAGGGCAATTGTTCTGAGTATCGCCATGTTCCTGTTCCTGGAGCGCCGGGAGCCGCCTGCATTACCATCAGCATACCGGCGCCCTGCCCGGCAGGCAAGGTGGGCGGGCCGGTCTTTACCGGTTACCGAGGACGGGTTGGTGTAGCGAGGAACGTAACGATCCGCGCGGGCAAGCCGGGGGCATTCGGGAGGCGTCACGATCCGCGCGGGCAAGCCGGGGGCATTCTCGGAGGTGGACGAGCGTAGTGGGGGGCGGGCCTACGCCTTCTTCACCGGGTGGAAGCGTTCCTCGGGCAGGACGATGTTGGTGATGCGCAGCCCGAACTTGTCGCCCACTTTGACCGCTTCGCCGTTGGCGATCATGCGGTTGCCCAGGTGCAGGTCGAGCATCTCCTCGCACGACTTGTCGAACTGGATGATCGAGCCCGGCCCCAACTCGACAATCCAGCCGATCGGCTGCCGCTTCTGGGCGAGCGTGACCACCAGCGGCACCTTGACGCGCAACAGGCTGCGCGAATAGACGGGCAGCCCGCGAAGGCCGGCCGGACCCCTCGACGCCCGACCGGAAGAGGCCGCGTCCGGCTTACCGACGGGTTTCCCCCCGCCGGCGTCCGCCGGCTTCCCGGCCGGGGCCGTCTCGGTGGGCCGGGTGATGCCCTCGGGGTTTGCGGCGGGCCAGATGAGCCGGAGTACGCCCCGCCGGCCGTCCTCGGTGGTGGCCGGCATGGGAATCATGGCCGCCCCTTCGGCCACGCCTCCCGCCCCCAACGCGCCGGCCAAGCTCGCCGCCCAGGTCCATTCGAACCGTTCCACCGCACAGTCGTCGGGCAACAGCAGCATTCCCAGCTCTTGCGCGAGCGTGCTGAGCTTGCTCCGGCCCGTGGCGTCGGGCGCGGCGCACCAGGAGGGCAGAAGCCGGCTGGTTTCCGGCAGCACGACCACGGCCGCCTGCTTCCCGACGCACAGCACGACCACCAGACCGGGACCGGTCAACTCGCTCGGCAAGCGGTCGAATGCGATGCGGTCGGGCGCTTCGACATGCAGGGTCAGGGGACCGTCGAGCGCGCGCTCGAGGGCCCCGGCCGCCTCGGGGGCGCCCGCCGTGCATGCGGAAAAGACCGCTTCAGCGATGCTTGGCGATAAGACCGGCATGGAACGCAACTCATTTCGCGCTGTGGTAACCGTTCACGGGCAACTGTCGTGCAAAAGGGACGGGTCCATGTTTCGGTCATCGTCTGTCCGTGAAAACGGCGTTGGTTGGCCGAAAAATGGACCAGCCGCCGGCTGGCCCGTGAGCGGCTACGCGCTGTGTTCCTGTATCGGCCGCTCGGCCGGCAAACTTCGCCCATTCGGAATAATTCGGCCGCCGGGAACGAAATGGTATCGGCTGGCACGGATGTCATGAATAATGCGGGCCGGGTTCGGGGGTTTGACAGGCGGCGTCGAAAGGCGGATCATTAAGGTGAGGCACGGAGCGGCCGTGCGCCACGACGGAGGGGCGATTGACCCCCTGGTGGGGTCCAGCCTCGTGCGGTGAGCGGGTTGCAACCCGGCATGTCCCGTAGCCCGTGCCGAGATTTTGTAAGTCCTTGTTGCGCCAGTGCTTAGGTCATTTTTCACCTCGGTTCGGAACCCGGTGGGAACTATCCGACGCCCCGGCGCGTCCATTCTGTGTGCCTGCGGTGAGCGACGACGCCCAATTGATCGAGCAGACGTTGGCCGGCCGCTCGGCGGCCTTCGGAGAGTTGGTCTGCAAGTATCAGGACCGGCTCTTCAACACGATTGCGCACGTGGCCGGCAACGCCGAGGACGCCCGGGACATCGTGCAGGATGCCTTCGTCCAGGCGTTCCTGAAGTTGGAGTCGTTCCAGCACCACGCGGCATTTTACACGTGGCTGTATCGTATTGCGTTCAACGTGGCGATCAGCCACCACCGGAGCCGGCGTCGGGCCGTTTCCATCGAACAGGCGAAGGAAAACGCGGGGGAGGAGCCGGTCGATGCCGGCGAGGGCGCCGAAATCGCCCTGTTGCGAAAGGAACGTTGCCAGCAAGTCCGCGACGCCATCGCCCGACTTAAGGAAGAATACCGGGCCGTGGTGGTGCTGCGGGAGATCGACGGCTGTTGCTACGAAACCATCGCCGAGATCCTCGACGTGCCCATCGGCACGGTGCGCAGCCGGTTGTATCGCGGCCGGGCGCAACTGATGGAGGAGTTGAAGGAATTGTTTGCCGCCGAGGAGACGCCGGGCCCCTGACCGCCAGCCGTTCAGGCGCCCATCGCCTCGGCGCGCCCTGCGAACCTGTGTTAGCCCTATGAAAGACGTGCCGCAACATGAATTGCTGAGTGCCTATCTCGACGGCGAGTTGACCGTCGCAGAGCGGGCGCGCGCGGAGCAGTTCCTGGCCGACAGCCCGTCTGCCCGCCAGGCTCTGGAGGAAATGCGTTCGGTGAGCATGGCGGTCCAGGGCCTGCCCGAGCTGCGCGTGGGCGAAGACCTCAGCGGCGCCGTGCTGCGGCAGGCCGAGCGGGCCATTCTGGCGGGACCGGGAGACGGGCAGCCGCGGCGCAGGGCGGGCCGGGCTTCGCCGGCCGCCACTCCGGGCTGGCAGTCATGGTTCCGGCGGGTGGTCACCTCGCGCGGGGTCGCCTGGGCGGGGACGGCCTTGGCCATTGCCCTGCTGCTGATGCTGTCGGGCATGCCCGAGAGAGAGCGGGAGCTTGACGTTGTCCGCGCGCCGGAGCCGAGTGTCCGCGCGCCGGAGTCGGCTATCCGAGAGCCTGCGCCGCAGGCCGAGACCGAATTGCCCGCCGTGGCCGAGTTGCGGGATGCCGACGAGGCTTGGGATGCCGACGAGGCGCCCGTTGCCGAGATGGAAGACGTACCGTTACCGGCCGCGCCTGCCCGGCCTGGGCCTGCCCCCCCGGCTGAGATGGCGCCGATGCTCGATGAGCCGGCTGATGTACGTGCGGCGCCTGACGCGGAA
>SKJM01000499.1 GCA_007122045.1 Planctomycetales bacterium
ACGCGAACGTCTTCCCGTGCCTCGGCGAGTTGGAAGGGTGCCGGCGCCTGATGAAGGAAATCCGCAAGAAGCAAGGATTCTTGCCCGAGGCCACTTGGCTGTTGACCTACCAAGCCGAGCCACGAGGGCGGGCGGCCTTGTGCGGCACCATTCAGGGGGTTCGCGACCGGGGGGGCCTGGGCGCGATCCAGAACGTGGGCATCACCCCCCCCCATCGCGGGGCCGGGCTGGGCACCTGCTTGCTGTTCCGCTCGCTCGAAGGCTTCCGCCAAGCCGGCCTGTTGCGGGTGTACCTGGAGGTGACCGCCGAAAACTCGCCCGCCATCCGCTTCTACCGCCGGCTCGGCTTCCAAATTACCAAGACCGTCTACAAGGCCGTCGAGGCGGTGCCGACGTAGCAGGCCGCCTCCGCCGCGGGCTGCCGCTTAGGAACTTTAGCAGGCACACCGTGCGTGCCTGCTACACTCCAATTGGCCGACTTATTGGCAAGCTCGCCATTAGGGTTGAGGAAACACCTCTTTTAGCACATCCAGGAACTCGTCGAGTTGAAGGTCGTCTCGGTAAAGCCTGTGTTCGCGCACACGGAGCACCCCGAGACGGGTATCCGTATCGAAGTCGGCAGCGACGATCGCTCGCGCTCGCTCGACTCGCTGATCTTCAACGTACTCCTGTGCGAGTTCAAGCGTGCGGTGGTATTCCGCCTCCGTCATCATCGCGACGATCCGGTATAGGTCCATGGCGTGGTGACGCCCAACATCCTTCCGCGCGTCTTCCCTTCGGTCGGCGAAGGCGTGAAGCTTCATCAAAAGGTACGTGAAAGCGTGAGGAATGAACACTTCTGTCGCGTCCTCGGTGCCGTCGATGCGGAATCCGCGAACCGGTATCGCCGTGGACTCGCGGTCGATGCCGATCGCCTCCTCGGTGCTGTAGGCATGCAGTTGGAGCTTGCCCCTGGGGCGCACGCGAGGCAGCTTGTCGGTCTTGAGAGTCCTCGGCCGTTCGCCCAAGGGCCCGACGAGCAGGTCGATCTTGACTTGCTGCTCCATGCCTCCCATGACCAGTGTCCGCTGCCATTGGAAGTACCTCGCGTTCTCCACTACCTTGAAGTCGAGATCGGTCAGAGCGCGCGCCACTTGTTGCATAGTTGCCAGTGAGGCCAACACATCTACCCGCAAGAAAAGGTCGATGTCGTTCGTCGCTCGCGGTTCCGGTAACCGGCTCAAGAGCGTCCGATCGCCCGTCGACCGCAGGTGCTCTTGTTTCAGGTACAGGCCGAATCCACCGCCGATGGTCAAGGGAATATCCGCTTGTCGCATGGCGTGGGCAAGATCGAGCAGCGTGGTGGTAAGGGGGGCGCAAGCGCTCATGAGCCGAACCCTCGATCATCCATGCCGCGAAGGATCAACCGCCGCACCTGCTCAGCGGTGTCCTGATCGCGCTTGTCTCCAGCCTGAAGCTCCAAGAAGCATTGGATGGGCGAGGCGACGAAATGGTTGCGAACGTCGAAATAGACAGTCGGGTCCGTGACCTCCAGGAGTTCGAGGTTCGGAAACCGAGTTGTTTCGGTTGCGTGGGAACCCAGCACGTCGAGCAACGTGGCGAGCTGCGTGCAGTAAAACCGCGCCACGGGCTCGCGAGCCATCGTTGCATAATATTCGGTCGAAGCCGTTCCCGTCCGCACGATCCGGCCTCCTCGATCTGTCTGCCAGGAGGCCAGCACTTCGACGAGCGACTGTGTTCGCAACGAACATGTGCCTAAGAACCGCCGCCCAACCGTTGGGGGTTGGAAGTTGGCGGCAAGGGCCTCCAACAGCTTGGCCGGCTGCAGTAATGTCAGCGTTGTTGTTCGCCCGCGTTCCTGCCGCTCGATGATCAGATCTTCGGCCAGTATAGAGCACACCTTGGATACCGTGCCGAGCGTAACCTCGCCCCCTCGGGCACGTATCGTGTCAAGCAGTTCCTGGACGGAATCATAATGGGGCGTTGCCAGGAAGGCCCGGGCGACGATCGAACTGCGGCCACGGTAGACATTGCGGATTGTAGTGCCACGAGGATACCTGTTGGCTTGGCCAGATCGCCACACGAGCAACTCGCCGGGCACCACGAGGACGCCGTTGCCGCAGAGGTCGAGCCCACTGATTCCCTCCCGTTCAAACCGCCGCAGGTTCTCCTCCGACAGGAACGTCGTTACCACCAGGGGATAGAGTCCACGCTGCTCCGACGCGCGCCGGATTTGAAAAACGGCTAGGTCGAGCGACTTGGGGGTCGAGAGTGGTTTCACTTCCGCGGCGAAACGGTATTTCTTTTTTTGCCACTGAATTTCGACCAAGGCGTCAACTACCGCACTCCGTCGAGGTGGTTGCATCTCATAGCCCTCTGCTACTACCTCGATCGACGCAGGTGGAAAATCGCGTCCACCTTGCCGAAGCCATTCCAGCAAGTCAGCATGGGTAGGGGGTTTCCTGGGATTGGTCATTTTCTTACTCAAGAAAGCATGGACGCAGCGTCTGTTTCCTATTATAGCATGTTTTCGTGAACAAGAAAACAAGCGTTTTCAGGAAACGTTCGCTCGGTTGCGACAATCGCATCGCCACCCTCCTATCCAGCGCGCAATCAGCCTGCGGTCGGCGGACCGATGACCGCCCACCACTTCCGGGGGGTCATGCCTCTGGATACTTCCAAGGCGCCCGGTACTCGCGCGTCAGCAGGGCGTTGGCCTCGGCGTCGGGCCCGCCGGCGGCGTCGATGCAACGCTCGCGGTCGCCGTCCCACCGGACGCTCCGCCCCAGCGCCATCGACAGCATGCCCAGCAGGCTCATCACCGTGGAACGATGCCCGATGTCGATGTCGCACACGGGCCGTTCGCCCGTCTCGATGCACCGGAGGAAATCGGCCCATAGCTCGGGGATGTTCTGGTCGTCGGGCTTGTGAAGCTGCGGCTCCTCGTGCTGGATGGCGGCATCGCCGCGCACCGGGTAGAAGGTCCAGCCGTCGCGCCACCCCAGGTGGAACGTGCCGCCGGTGCCGTAGAAGTAGCAGCCCACGTTGTGATTCTCCGCCCGGTTGCCCGCAAAGAACCGGTGTTCCCACACGGCGGTGAACGAGTCGAATTCGAAGTTGACCACCTGGGTGTCGGGCGCGTCGGTGTTGTCGCGGCGGATGTGCCGGGCCCCGACCGAGTGGACGCTCTTGGGCCATTGCTCCTCGGTCCACCAGAGAATCTGGTCCATCCAGTGGATGCCCCAGTCGCCGAGCTGGCCGGTGGCGTAATCGAGGAACTGGCGGAACCCGCGGGGATGGATGCGGGGGTTGAACGGCCGCAGGGGGGCGGGGCCGCACCACATGTCCCAGTCGAGGCCGGGGGGCGGATCGGCGTCGGGCGTGGGCTCGCCCGGCCCGCCCCCGTAAAGCACGAAGGAGCGGACCATGCCGATCTGGCCCGCCTTGCCGTCCCGGAGGAATTCCATCGCCGACATGTTGTGCGGCGACACGCGCCGGTGCGTGCCCACCTGCACTACCCGATCGGCCTCGCGCGCCGCCCGGACCATGGCCGTGCCCTCGCCGATCGTATGGCTGATGGGCTTTTCCAGGTACACGTGCGCCCCGGCCTTCAGCGCCTCGATGGTGTTCAGCGCATGCCAGTGGTCGGGCGTGGCGACGATGACGATGTCCGGCTTTTCGCGCTCGAGCATCTCGCGGTAGTCGCCGTACTTCTTCGGGGCCGTACCGGTGCGCTCCTCGACACTTTCCGCGGCGTCGTCGAGCATGTTCCGGTCGACGTCGCAGAGGGCCACGGCCTGCGAGCGGCCCCCCTCGATCGCGCAGTTGAGAATGTTCATTCCCCACCAGCCGCTGCCGATCAGGGCCGTGCGGTACTTCCTGGCCTTTTCGGCTCCGTGGACGGCGGGCGCGGCGAAAGTCAGGCTGCCGGCGGTGGCGGCCCCGGCGGCGAGGAAACGGCGTCGTGTGGTTCTCTCAAGCATGGAAATACTCCTGGAAGGGGGCAGCGGCGCGTAATTTTTCCCAATGGTAACCGGGCTGGCGAATTGGCCCCGGTCTGCATGGGAACATTATACGCATCGGAGGCGAGAAATGCGCGGGGAACACTCTTATTCGGCCTCGATCGCCCGCAGCTTGTAGATGAGCGCCCGGCGGCTGATGCCGAGCTTCTTGGCCGCCTGGGTGCGGTTCTGACCGCATTCGTCCAGCGTGGCGAGGATGGTTGCCCGCTCGACCTGCGAGAGGCGCCCCGTTTCGGCCGGCTCCTCGCCGGCGGCAGCCGGCGCGGCGATCTTCGGCGGCAGGTGCTCCGGCAGGATGACGTCGCCCCGGCACAGCAGGCATGCCCGCTGCACGGCGTTGCGCAGCTCGCGGACGTTGCCGGGCCACTGGTACATCAGCAGGCACTGCGCCGCCTGCGGCGAAAGGCGCACGGGACTGCCGGCGAACTGGGCGCCGAAGCGGCGGGCGAGCGGCAGGATGTCGTCGCGCCGCTCGCGCAGCGGGGGCACCACCAGTTCCACCACGTTGATGCGGTAATACAAGTCATCGCGGAACGTGCCCTGCTCGACCGCCTCGCCCAAGTCGCGGTTCGTGGCGGCCACCAGCCGGGTGTCGACCGCCACGGGCACCTCGCTGCCGACCGGCGTCACCTGCCCCGATTCCAACGCGCGCAGCAGCTTCGGCTGGAGCGCCAGGGGGAGTTCGCCGATTTCGTCGAGGAACAGGGTCCCGCCGTCGGCGGCGCGGAAGAAGCCGCGGCGCTGGGCGTCGGCGCCGGTGAAAGCGCCCTTGGTATGCCCGAACAATTCGCTCTCGATGAGCGACTCGGGCAGGCCGGCGCAGTTGGCGGCCACCAGCGGGCCGGCCGCGCGGGGGCTCCAGCGGTGGATCAACTGCACGACCACCTCCTTGCCCACTCCGCTCTCGCCGGAGATCAACACCGGCGCGTCCGACGGAGCCACGACGGCGGCCGTTTCCACCACGCGGCGCATCGCGGGGCTGTGGCAGAGGAACCCGTCGGGCAGCGGCGGCACTTCGACGCCGCCCCAGGCTTCCGATCGGCCGGCCAGGCCGAGGGCGTCGAGAATGGCCGCGCGCAGTTCATCCAGGTCGACCGGTTTAGCCAGGTAGTCGTCGGCGCCGCTCTTCAGGGCGGCCACGGCCTGGCGCAGGTCGGCGTAGGCGGTAATCAGCAGTACGCGGAGGGCCGGGTGCCGCCGGCGGATTTCGGCCAGCACGTCGATCCCGCTGATGCCCGGCAGGCGGACGTCGAGCAGCACCATGTCGGGCGGCCGGCGCTCGATGCTTTCGAGGGCCTCTTCGCCGCTTGCGGCCTCGCGAATCCCCAGCCCCAGCGATTCGACGAAGCTTCCCAACAGTTGCCGCTGCGAGGGGTCGTCATCGACGACCAGGATGGTGCGATGGTTCTTCGTCATGGGTTGCCGGGTTGGAGTCCGTCGAGCCAGAAGACCGATCCGCCGCCGGGCCGCGCCGTGTAGCCCGCCTCCCAGCCGTGCGCCACCGCAATCCGCCGGACGATGGCCAGTCCGAGGCCCGTGCCCCCTTGGCGCGTGGTGAAATACGGGGTGAACAATTCGCCGGCCAACCGGTCCGGCACGCCGGAGCCGGCGTCGGCCACCTCCAAACGGTATCGGCCGTTCTGGCCGGGAACGAGGTGGATTTCCACGGTACTGCCTTCCGGCGACGCTTGGACCGCATTTTGAACCAGGTTGAACAGGGCCTGGCGCAACAGCTCGCCGT
>SKJM01000470.1 GCA_007122045.1 Planctomycetales bacterium
GGTGGTCGGCGACGCCCCCTTGATGCAGCCCGAATCGATCGCCGCCCTGTTGGCCGAGTACGACCGGGAGCCGGCCGGCTGTATCCTGGGGACGGTCACCAAGGACGACCCGACCGGCCTGGGCCGAATCCTCCGCAACGCGGAAGGGGAGTTTATCGGTATCGTTGAGGAGAAGGACGCCACCGAGGAGCAGCGCCGCATCCGCGAAGTCAACATGAGTTATTATGTGTTCGACCCCACGTACCTGCTCCATGCGCTGGACAACCTTCGCAACGACAACGCCCAGCGAGAATACTACCTGACCGACTGCCCGGGCGTGATGATCAACCAGGAGGTCGACGTTCGGGCGTTGAACGTGCTGAGACCCTGCGAGGGGCTTGGAGTGAACACGCCGGAGGATTTGGCGGCCGTCGAGGCAGTCATGCGGGGCCGCGCCCCGGCCTGCCGAAGCGGGGTGGATGAGACCGTCCGGCCTTGGAAGCACGCCGGCCGCTGAACCAGCCGGCACATGAAACGATGAATTCGATGAAGATATTTTCCGGTCGCGCCCATCCGGTCCTGGCCCGCAAGGTGTGCGAATACCTGGGGCTGCCGCTGGGGCGCGTGCTGACGGGCAACTTCCCCGACGGCGAAATCTCGTGCAAGATCGACGAGGACGTGCGCGGGCGCGACGTGTTCCTCATCCAGCCGACCTGCCCGCCCGTCAATGAAAACCTGATGGAATTGTTGATCATGATCGACAGTTTCAAGCGGGCGAGCGCGGAGCGGATTACCGCAGTGATTCCCTACTTCGGGTACGCGCGCCAGGACCGGAAGGACGAGGGCCGGGTGCCCATCACCGCCAAATTGGTGGCCAACCTTATCGACCGCGCCGGCGCCGACCGCGTGATGGCCATGGACCTGCACGCCGCCCAGGTGCAGGGCTTTTTCGACATCCCCCTCGACCACCTCTACGCCGCGCCGGTGATCGACGAGCATATCGAAACCCTCGGCCTCGACCCCGACAACCTCGTCGTCGTCAGCCCCGACGAAGGCAGCATCAAGAGGGCCATGACTCACCTCCATCGGCTGGGTGGGCAACTGGCCATCATCGACAAGCGCCGCGCCAGCGCCGAGCACACGCGCCAGCAGCACATCATCGGCGCGGCGGTCGAAGGCAAGACCGCCCTGATCTTCGACGATATGATCAGCACCGGCGGGTCGATCTGCGGGGCGGTGGAAGTCATGCGTCAGCGGGGCGCCAAGACGATTTATGTGGCGGCCACGCATGGCATCCTGTGCCCGCCCGCGATGGACCGCTTCACGCAGGCGCCCATCGAGCGGTTGATCCTGACCGATACCATTCCCCTCGGGCCGGGAAAGGACACGTCCCGAATCACCGTCCTTAGTGTCGCCCCTCTGTTAGGGGAGGCAATCAAGCGCATTCACCGCAACGAATCGGTAAGCCGGCTGTTTGGCTAGAAAAAAATGCCCGGCGGGCTTGCATTTTCCGTGGATGAGGGGAAAATGGCAGGATTCGGGTTGGTGTCCCGGGGGCGTCCTGCGGGCCGCCGGAGTCGGGAAGAGTGGGCTCGAATACGTAACGCTTTACCTGGAAAGTACTTATGACCGCCGCCGGCGGCCGGACCCCTCACAAGGGCTGCCCCCGGGTGAACGGCTTGCCACATCGTCGAGGGGTTTCGATGACGGAAGAACTGAATGTGCAGGTTCGCAAGGAACACGGGAAACGCCGGAATCGGCGGATGCGCAAGGCCGGTACGATCCCCGCCGTGCTCTACGGCCACGGCGAGGCGACCGTATCGCTTGCCATAGCTGCCGATGCCTTCGAGGCGGTCCTGCGCCATGGCGCCCGCATGGTCAACCTGGCAGGGGGGGTGCGGCAGTCGGCGTTGATCCGCGATATCCAGTGGGACACCTGGGGCAGCGAGGTGCTCCATGTCGACTTCACCCGCGTCTCCGCCGAGGAAAAGGTCGAGGTCCAAGTGGGACTGGAGCTGCGCGGGGAGGCACCGGGGTCCCGCGAGGGGGGGAATGTCGAGCAGTTGCTGCACGAACTGAGCATCGTCTGCCCGGCTGCCGGAGTGCCGGAAAAGATCGAGGTGGTAGTGAATACCCTGAACCTGGGCGACTCGATCACCGTGGCCGACCTGGAACTGCCCTCCGGCGCCACGGCCGTGGCCGCGCCGGAGGAAGTGGTGGTTCAGTGCGTCGAGCCCATGGAAATGCCCGAAGAAGAAATGGCCGAAGCCGAGGCCGGCGAACCCGAGGTGATCGGCGAAAAGCGAGAGGAGGAATCCGGCGAGGAGTAACCGGCCACGCCACGGGGAAGTCCGATGAAGTTGGTCGTGGGGCTGGGCAATCCGGGAAAGCGCTACCAAGGCACCCGCCACAACGTCGGCTATGCCGTGCTGGCGGAGCTGGGGCGCCGCTTCGGTGCCGGGACCCCGAAAGCGAAGTTTCACGGCGAAGTGCTCGACGCCGACCTCCAGGGCGTCCGCGCCCTGTTGCTCAGCCCGACCACGTATATGAACCGCAGCGGTTTGAGCGTGCAGGCCGCCCGCGCGTTCTACAAGATCCCGGAAGACGATATATTGGTTATTTGCGACGACTTGAACCTGCCGGTGGCCAAACTGCGGATTCGCCGGGGGGGATCGTCCGGCGGGCAGAAGGGGCTCGAAGACATCATCCGACGCCTGGGCACCGACCAGTTTCCCCGGTTGCGGATCGGAATTGGAGGCCCCGCCGGTCCGGGCGATGCGGTCGGCCACGTGCTCGGTCGAATGTCGTCCGAGGAACGTGAACTGGTCGAACAAGCCGTGCAAGACGGCGCCGATGCCGCGGCCGTGTGGGCGCGCGAGGGTATCGACGCCTGTATGAATCGCTACAATTAGGTCCATTCGACAAAGTAGCCGACGCGTGCCGTCCGCCGTCGCTACTGTGGAGTCCATTCCCAGCCGTTAGAAGGAGTAACACTTTGGCTGAAAACGTCTACGAGGGCATGTTTATCCTCGAATCGAACCAGTACGGTCGCGACCCGGGCGGCGTATCGGGCCAAATCGCCAAGATGCTCGAAGAGGCCGGCGGGTCGGTCATGGTCAGTCGTTTGTGGGAAGAACGCCGCCTGGCATATCCCATCAAGGGGCACCGAAAGGGCACCTACTGGCTAACCTATTTCCGCCTCGACGGCTCGCGCTTGACCGGAATCCAACGGCAATGCGAACTGAGCGACACGATCCTGCGGAGCCTGTTTCTGAAGGTCGACCCGCGAATTGTGGACGCCTTGGTCGAGCACGCCGTGGCCGGCCGAGCCCAGGCCGCCGAAGGGGAGGGTCCGACGGAAGAGAAGCCGGCCGACCAGAATGACCAGGAGGGTGGAGAGCCGGAAACGCCGGTGGGCGCCGCCGCCGAAGACGATTCCGGCGATTAGTGGGCGGGTGGGGACCGTCCCGTTTTCCGGCCGGGCAGCGACCGGCAGCCGCGCGGCCGGAAAACGCGACTGTCCCCTTCAGCCGTCCCCCGTGTTCCAGGGAGGAAGCCACATGGCTAGCTACAACCGAGTGATTCTGATGGGCAACCTGACCCGCGACCCCGAACTCCGCTACATTGCCAGCGGCACCGCGGTGACCGACGTGGGGTTGGCGGTGAACGATCGCCGCAAGAACGCCAATGGAGAATGGGTCGAGGAGACCCAGTTTATCGACGTTACCCTATGGGGGCGGACGGCCGAGGTGGCCAGCGAGTACCTCAGCAAGGGCCGTCCGGTGCTCATCGAAGGCCGCTTGAAGTACGATACCTGGGAGACCCGCGAGGGCGAGAAGCGGTCGAAGTTGCGGGTGGTGGGCGAACGCATGCAGATGCTCGGCTCGCGCGGCGGAGAAGGCGGGGGTGGCGGGGGCGGCCCCCGCGCCGGCGGCACCCGCGAGTCGGCCTATAGCGAAGCGGCCCCCGAACCCGACCCGTACGAAGCCGCGCCGCAGGACCCCTCCGGCGGCGACGATATCCCTTTCTGATCCTTGAAACAGCGCGTATTCCATGGCAAAAACAACGTCTTCCCCGAAACAACGAATCCCCCATCGCAGCAAGCGCCTCCGCAAGGGACCGCACGGCGGCATCGAACTGCTCCTGGTACATCCGGTCGAGAACCTGGGACAACAGGGCGACGTGGTCGAGGTGCGGCCCGGTTACGCCCACAACTACCTGCTCCCCCAGGGCCTGGCGACCATCGCCTCGGAGCACCACAAGCGCATGGTGGAAAAGCACCGGGCCCAATTGGCCGCCGTGGAAAAGGCGCGCCGGGCCGACTTCAAACGCCGGGCCGACGAGATCGCCCGGCAAAGCATTACCATTGAAGCCAACGCGAACGACGAGGGCCACCTGTACGGATCGGTCGGCGCCGCCGAGATCGCCGCCGCCCTGCGGCGCGCGAACATCAGCGTGCAGCCCGAACAGGTCAGGCTCAAGGGACCGTTGAAGGAACTCGGGCTTTACACGATCGCCATCCATCTGGCCCAAGACGTCGACACCGACCTGAAGGTGTGGGTCGTGCCGTCGGTGACCCGGGAGTCGGCGGGCGATTCGGCGGGCGAGTCGGCGGGCGAGTCGGCTTAGCGCCGCGGCGGAGAGTAGGGTACCATCACGTAGGACGGACGTTCCTGTCGGTCGTTAGAACGTAGGACGGACATGCCTGTCCGTCGCCGGGAATGTCACGGAGCAAGGAGCACGGAAGGTCATGGCTACCGTTCACCGCATCGAGCGCGCCCACGGCGCAGCCCGGGTAACCCCTGAACTGCTCGACCGGATGCCCCCGCACAGCCTCGAGGCCGAGCAGGGGGTCCTGGGGAGCCTGTTGATCGATCCGGAACTGTGCGACGAGGTCGCCCTGATCCTGCACGCCGACGACTTCTACGCCGAGGCAAACGCCAAACTGTACCGGCACATGATGGCGATGCACGAGTCGGGCGGGCGGCTCGACGTGATGCTGCTGCGCGAACGGCTGAAACAGGAAGGCGATTTCGAGGCCGTCGGCGGCAACGCCTACCTGGCCGAAGTGATCAACGCGGTGCCGGTAGCCGCCCACGCCGTGTACTACGCGAACATCGTGCGCGACAAGGCCACCCTCCGCGCGCTGATCCACACCAGCACGGAAATTCTCCGCGACGCCTGGGACCCGGGCCTCAACCCCCGCGAAGCGCTCAACCAGGCCGAAGAGAAGGTCTTCGCCGTGCACGACCGCCGCAGCACCACGCAGGTGGCCAACATCCACGACGTCATGGTCGAGGCGTTCGCCCGGATCGACGCCCGCATGGCCGGCAGCGAGGGCGTCGGCGTTCCCACCGGTTTCACCGACCTGGACAAGCTCACCGGCGGTCTGCACCGCTCGGAGTTGGTCATCCTGGCCGCGCGTCCGAGCATGGGCAAGACCGCCCTGGCCACCAACATTGCCGAGCACGTGGCGATCCACGAGAACGTGCCCACCCTGTTCGTCAGCCTGGAGATGGCCCGGCTCGAGCTGGCCCAACGCATTTTGTGTTCTCAGGGTCGCATCGACGCGGGCAAGTTCCGCAGCGGCTTCCTTTCCGGGAATGAACGCGAGCAACTCGTTCGCGTTTCGAACCAATTGAGCAAGACGCCCCTGTACATCGACGATTCGGCCGTGCGGACCGTCACCGAGATCGGGGCCACCGCCCGGCGTTTGAAGCGGCGGAATGACTTGGGGTTCATGGTCATCGATTACCTGCAACTGATCAACCCCGAC